>JANYJN010000455.1 GCA_025358475.1 Candidatus Solibacter sp. | reverse complement strand
ACTGGTTGGCCGGCCGGAACGGAGAAAAATGAATCATCGCCCCGGCGCTATCGTGCCCGTCACCGGCATCTATTGGTGCAGCGTCTGCAAGACGCCGCAGCGTTTCATCGAAGAGCAGGAGTTCCCAAAGTGCCCCAACTTGTGCGGCCGGGGTTTATGGGAACTGGTGGAAAAGCAGAACGAGCCCAAATAGCAATTAGCGACTCCCTCGCCTTCCTCCAGTAGGACAGGCCTCCCGGCCTGTCCATCCGAGCGCAGCCCGGACGCTTGCTTTGAGCTACCCTATTGGCCACATGCCGGCGCCGATCTTCATCTCCTACGCCCGCCGCACCTCGCTGGCCGACGCCCGTGCGCTGAAAGCGCAATTGGGAGACCTGGCCTTCCTGGACGAATCCGGCATCGAGACCCGCGAGCAATTCGCCAAAGTCATCGCGAAGGCTGTGATGGACGCGCGCCTGGCCGTGGTTTTCGCCGACGATGCCTAGCAAGCTGAAGCATGCCCCACTAATGGAGGCAAACTTGCAGTTGGTGGCGCCGGCGGTTTCGCCTGCGAACGACATTTGTCCTCAACTCCCGGGAGAGCGATTTTGTCAGACCCTGACAAATCGTACACATTGAGGAGGTCCTCCGAGCTGCGCTCGGATCTCGGCTTTGGCTATTCACTAGATAAAAACCATTTTTGATGTTCCATGTTGTAATCCTGTCTGTTTTGTGATATCTAGTTATATGACTAGATATCGTGCCGAAAGGATACACTATGGGTTTCCCCACTAAAGTCCAGCTCATCAAACGCAAAGCTAGCGAGCAGTGGTACATCAACTTCCCCTCCGCCCTCGCCCGAGCCATGGAGTTCGCCCGCGGCGAAACGGTCGAGTGGATCGTCGAGGACAAAGCCCTGCTCGCCCTGCGTCGTCTCGAGCCACCCCCTTCCGCTCTAAAAAAAAAGACTCCGCCGGCATCCTCCCCCAGTTCGAGCACCTCTGGAACCAATGCGTCCCCGCCTTCCATCAGCGCCGCGTCGCCGACCGCGCGCAAACCCTCGCGCTGAGCTCTCTGCTCTGCCTCGGACGCCACACCGTGACCGGTCTGCTCACCACTTCGGGCTCTCAGTTTCAGGATTGGAGCGCTGCCTTTCGGCTCTTCTCGCAGGATCGCCTTCCCGTGCCCGAGATCTTTTCCGTCGTCCGCCGCGCCATCGCCGACCAACTCCCAGTCGGCGCGCCGTTTCGCGCTGTCCTTGACGATTCGCTGTTGCGCCGCTGTGGTCTCCACACCCCCGGCGTCGCCTGGCGGCGCGATCCGCTCGGGCCGCGCTTCCAGACCAACTTCGTGCGCGGTCAACGCTTCTTGCAGATCTCCGCCGCCATGCCCGGAATAGATGACATCTACCGTCTGGCCCCTATTGCCTTCCTTCATACCCCCACGCCGCAGAAGCCCAATCGCAAGGCTACTGTCGAGCAACTGGCGCAATACCGTCTCGACGCCCGAGATTCCCGCCTCAGTCTGCGCGCAGCCCAGCAGATGATCCAACTCCGCCAGTCTCTCGATCAGGATGCCGGCGGTAAGGAGCGCAGCTTATGGCTCGCTTTCGATGGTGGCTACACCAACTCCACCGTTCTGAAACAGATTCCACCTCACACCACCTGTATCGGACGTATTCGCAAAGACGCCAACCTGTGCTTTACACCCGATCCCGCCCTCATGAAAGTGCGCGGCCGCCGTTTACGTTACGGCCCACAAGCCCCCACTCCCGAGCAGTTCCGCACCGACGAGGCGGAACCCTGGCAAACCATGACATTCACCCATTCCGGTATCGCTCATCAACTGCGCTACAAACGCCGCCAAAATATCATGTGGCGCACCGCTGGCGCCCATCAGATTCTGCAACTGGTCATCATCGCGCCGCTGGCTTACCGTCTGCGCAAAGGCTCCAAACTGCTCTATCGCGATCCCGCCTATTTGATCTGCACGGACCCGCTGCTGGAACCGCGCCAGATTATCGAAGCTTACTTCCAGCGCTGGGACATTGAGGTGAACTTCCGCGACGAAAAAACACTGCTGGGCGTTGGTCAGGCACAGGTGCGGGCAGAGGCGTCCGTCGAGTCAGCACCCGCGCTTACCGTCGCCGCTTACGGCATGTTGCTGGTTTCGGCCCAGCGCGCCTTCGGCAACTCCGATGACGGTCTCCTGCCGCAACCCAAATGGGCTGCCAGTTCCAAAGGCCCGCGCACCTCAACTCAACAAATCCTCCATCAGATTCGCGCCGAAGTTTGGGGCCGCGGCCTCGGTATCCAGAGTTTCTCCCCCTTCGCATCCAACCTGCCCACAGACACGAAGCCTGAGAAATGCACTTTCCCCATCGCTTCCGCCGTCTGCTATGCAAATGGATGAGATGGAAAGAGCCAAAGCCGAGTGGCAGGCTGAAGCCTGCCCCACCAATCGCAGGCAAAAGACTTGCCGTTGGTGGCACAGGCGGTTTCGCCTGCGAACAACTCCCATCCGGGCCGCACGT
>JANYJN010000436.1 GCA_025358475.1 Candidatus Solibacter sp. | reverse complement strand
TTCCGGCTGGCTGGAACAACTGGAACGACGCCGCCCGCGAGAAGACCGTGCGCTACGCCGAGTACCGCTCCACCGGGCCCGGGGCCGAGTCTGCCGCGCGCGTCCCCTGGGCGCGCCAAATGACCGACGCCGAAGCCGCGGAATTCACCGTGGAAAAAGTTCTCGCCGGATTGAACGGCTGGAACCCGAAAACCGGCGCCGCGCGCTCCGCCGTGCAAGTGGCGAAGGCCATCGCCGCCAAGCCCGCAATTCCGCCGGCGTCGGCATGGCTGGCCGTCCTGCCGGACGCACACCTCGCGTGGACCACCGGCGCCCAGTGGACCATCACGCGGGCTTCGCTGCCCGCGGAATCCGCGCGCATCTTCCGCGGTCCCGACGGCGTGGTGCACGCGGTCTGGGCCGGTGTGCAGTCAAATGAGAAGCGCCTTGCCCATTCCACGTCGCAAGACCTGCTCACCTGGTCTGCCCCGCAGTTCATCGACCTCATGGGCGGGAAGAATGCCCTCGATCTGAGCTCGCCCAACCTGTTCCACGATGGCAGCCAGTTCATGGTCACCTGGAGTTGCACCATCGCACGCAATTTCATTCAGGCCTTCCAGGAAGAGGTCGAGACCAACCCGCGCATCTGGTATGCTACAACGCGCGATTTCGAGACCTTCTCCGATCCCCAGTTGCTCTTCGACAACAACTACGCCGTACGCGACGCCCAGATCCTGCCACTCGGGACCCGCTACGCGCTGCTGCATAACGACAACACGCGGCCGATGCAGAACCTGCGCGTGGCCTTCTCCGATAGCCCGCACGGGCCGTGGGGCCCTTCCACCGACGCCTTCTCCGCGAAGGGCGCCGCGTCCCCGGCAGCCATCCGCAGCGGTGACGAGTGGTGGATCTACCATTCGGGCGGTCTGGTCCGCACGCGCGATTTCTGGAGTTTTACCGAAGTGCCGCTGCCCGCCGGGGTCCGTCCCTTCAGCGTGATCGAAGTGCCGCGGGCCCTTGCCGCCGCGCTGCCGCGATAGGCATGGGGGCGCCGGCCAGAAGCATCGCCGCCGCGAGTACCGGGAGTGGCGCCTGACTGCGAGAGGGCGGACGTGCACACGAAGGGCGCCGCCAGTGTCATACGCAAATCAGGATTGTGGACGTTTCAGGCAGGTTGCGCCACGCCTGGAGCAGGCGCGCCACGCAGTAGCCCTTCAGTGCTGAGGTCCTCGTCCAACTCCGGCCAGTGGATGCCATAGCCACCGCCCGAAACCTGCCAATGATTGCGGTCTTTGGCAGCGGCGTGCAGCAAGCGCGGAAACCAGGCGAGCGGCACGATAATTGTCCGGCCGTCCATCAGATCCACGGCGAGGCTATCGTCGCTGACGCGTACGCCGGCAACCCGCTCGTCAGCCCTGAGTGCCAAAATGCCCATGCCACTTCTCCAGTAAGGTGGATTGATGCTCCGACACCTCTGATTGTATCTTTCTTAGTTCAACTGCGCCAAACCCGAGATTGCTGGCCAGTTCCGGCGGCTCGAGCCAGAACTTGGCGGACAGGTTGTCGCGGTCCACGTGAACGTGCGGCGGCTCCGCAGTTTCGTGGCTATAGAAATACATCCGGTATGGCCCAACGCGCAAGACGGTTGGCATCCGCTCCACAGTAACGCATGGCGGGGCACCAGTCACCGTCGCGCGGCGATCACACGCGGGATGCCGGCCAGAGGCGTCGCCGCCGCAGCGTACGGGAGTGGCGACGGCCAGATGCCCGACAACAAAGTGGTCGCCCCGTCAGAGCTTCGCTCGGATGCACAAGGCGGAGCCTTATGCCACGCGCGCGGCAATCACGCGCGGGATGCCGGCCAGATCGGGCACGACGCGGAGCGCGTCCCATCCGGCCAGCAGAGCTTGCACGCGATCGAGACTGGTGAAGCCGAGTTCCATGATCAGCCAGCCGCCGGGCTTCAGCACGCGCGGGGCGCCGGCCACGATGCGGTCGTAAAGCTCGAAGCCCGTCTCGCCGGCGAAGAGCGCCACGTGCGGCTCG
>JANYJN010000433.1 GCA_025358475.1 Candidatus Solibacter sp. | reverse complement strand
ATCGAATGGCAATGGACGCTCGGAAGGCGAGCGGCTGGCGGTGAACCCGTTCAACCCGGACGAGCTCTTCTTCGCCACCCGCCGCAACGGGCTCTGGAAAAGTGAGGATCGCGGCCAGACGTGGAGCCAAGTGGGGACTTTTCCGATTACTGCCACCGCGGACCCGGGTCTGGGCTTTGTGCTATTCGATCGCTTCCAAAGCGGTCGTGTGTATGTAGGCAACCTGAACGACGGCGGCCTGTATCAATCGCTGGACGGCGGCGCCACCTGGGTGCTGGTTCCGGGCCAGCCCGCAGGCAATTTTGCGGTGGGCACCGGCACGCGCAAACCCCAGAAGGCGGTCATCAACAAGAACGGCACCCTCTATCTCACCTTGGGCGACCAGGCCGGGCCGAACAATATGGGGAATGGCGAGGTCTGGAAGCTGGACACCGCTAACGGCACGTGGACCAATATCACTCCCGCGGGAACGGTTCGCGGCGGTTTCATCGGCCTCGACGTGGACCCACAGAAACCAGACACCGTGGTAATGGCCACGTTCGCTCGTTGGTATCCGATTGACACCGTTTACCTGAGCCGGGACGCTGGCGTCACCTGGACAGACTTGGGATGGCTGGCCAATTATAAGCCCAGCTCGATCGCAAAGTCGCCCTGGCTCGCCTGGGGAGGCGTACCGAAATTCGGCTGGTGGATGTCTGCATTAGTCATCGATCCGACCGATTCGGACCATCTGATGTATGCCACGGGCGCAACCATTTTTGCGACCCACAACCTCTCGACCGCCGACTCAGCCACGGTGCAAGGTCAGGGACCGTACTGGGATGTCGAAGCCCAGGGCGTGGAAGAGTGCGCCGTGCTGGCGCTGATCAGCCCGCTGACCGGTGCCCATCTATTAAGCGGTACGGGTGATGTCGGCGGCTTCCGGCACGACGACTTCACCACCTCGCCGGCAACCATGATGACCAATCCTATCTTCGGCAACGGCACGGGGCTGGATTGGGCGGGACAGAATCCCAGTTTCATCGTCCGCACCGGCAATACGGCCCCGAACGGCGCGTACTCGGTGAACGGCGGAACGGACTGGACTCGGTTTGGCGCCACGGTGACCGCCTCGTTGAAGGTAGGGGTCTCCGCCGAGGCTTCGGTGATCTACCTGTCCAACCGGGAGTACTCGCTGGACAACGGAACAACCTTCACGGCGACCCCAACCAGTGGAACCGGCTCTCTGCCGGCCTCCGGCTTGAGCGCCATCTTCTCCGACAAGGTTCGGCCGAAGGTCTTCTATGCGTTCCAGTCGAGCACCGGGACCTTCTACTCCACTTACCAAGCCGATGGCAGCGAGAACGGGTACACGTGGACGGCAATGAGCGACACGCTGCCCCATTCCAGTATTGGCCTGATGGTCCCCTCGTACAAACAGGACGGCGACATCTGGCTGACTCAATCCACGGCGTTGTATCATTCCCTCGATTTCGGCGCCACCTGGACGAAGGTCAACGCGAGTGGCAACGCAGCCAAGCTGACCAATCTGACGACGGTCGCGGTGGGCGCTCCGAGGACGGCCAATGGGTACCCGACCATCTTCGTCTACGGCACGTACAACGGCATCCAGGGCATCTTCCGTTCCGACACGAAGGGAGCACGGTGGACGCGTGTCAGTGACGACGCGCACAACTACGGAGGCCCGGGCTCCCCGGCCACATTTGTGGGCGACCCGCGGGTCTATGGGCGGATTTACATGGGTATGAACGGGCGCGGCATCGTCTACGGCGATATCGCCCACTCGGCACAGTGATATCGCGCACTGACGCAGAAGTGTTGTAACGTCTCGATGAGTGCGTCATCGTCACCCGTGTGACTCCGCGGGCAGCATTGACGCCTTTTTGTCAACAGTATTCCACGGATGTATCCATTCTGACAGTCGTCGTGAAGGAGCGTTGCCCAGCAGATTGGACTTGCCGGATCATAAAGGTCCTCGGTATACTTACAATTTCGCTGAGAACCACTTATGACGGCGAGAGACGATTTCGACCCCTTGGCGCCGCAGCGGGAAGCTGCGTTTTTCTACGGTCTATTTCTGCGTGGACACGATGTGGACACGCTGCGGCAGGATATCGACGTGCCGCATCCGATGATCGAGAAGTGGATGAAAGCACGGGACTTTGAGGCCAGCTTCCGGGATAGCCTGCGGCGGGTTTGCGCGTACCGCAAGCAGGTGCTGGCGATCTTTGACGGGCTGATCCTGAACGAGCAGAATCGCCCGCGGCTGCAATAGCAGGGCGGCACGGGCGGCTCATCCATTCTAGAAACTGAATGCTCGCAAGCGGTAGTCGTCGGCTTCCAGCGTCGGCTGCGACCAGGGGTTGTCTGCCGGGGGCTGCGACCAGGGGTTGTCCGTTGGCGGCTGCGACCAGGGGTTCTCCGTTGGTGGCTGCGATCTAGGGCTGTCTGCCAGCGGCTGCGACCAGGGGTTGTCCGTCGGCGGCTGCGACTTAGGGCTCTCTGCCGCCGGCTTCGTCCAGGCGCTCTCTGTCGCCGGCTGCGACTTGGGGCTTTCCGCCACAGGCTTTTCTTCCGGCTTTCGAACGCCAGCCCATGCTTCGGACAGAGTGGTCAGCAGGCCGAGCACGTCCGCCAGCGCGGCATCGCTCTGCTGCATATTAGCCTCTAGCAGGCGGCGTTGCATGTAGTCGTAGAGAAGCGCCAGGCGTTGGCTGATCTCGCCGCCGCGCTGGTGGTCCAGCGAAGTGGCCAGTTCGATCACGATGGTGCAAGCCTTGTTGATCTCTCGCGATCGTTCGGCGATCTGGCCGGCGGCCAGGTAGGACCGGGCATCGCGCACCGCTTCAGTGCAGGCCTGGTAGAGCAGGCTGATCAGCTCCACCGGGTGGGCAGCCAGCACTTTGGTCTCCAGATACGCATCGTGTCCGCTATTCCACATGATTATCTCTCCAAAAAGCTTATCGGCGTTCGAGGTAGGTTCTTTACAGGCGGTGGGTGGCAGAATCGGCGTGGGTGAGGGAAAACCGTTTCCCGCAGCTGGGAACGATGGCGGATTTCGACAGGGGTAACGTCACAACAGGGCAGCCGGAACTTCGGAGTTTGCCGGTTTCGCAGGGCCAGGAAGGGCGCGAGGGACCGAGGAAATTCGTAAGAGCGCGGCTTCGCACCGATGGCGAAGACCGGCTCCCGGGGGTCTGGCGGCCGGGTGGGCGTGTTTTCAAGTGGGGCAGATTGTCAAGGGTTAGGCGAGTTGGCAAGCGCGCCCGTTGCCCCGGTGGACGGGCGCTCTCCGGGCCGCGCGCAGCTTACCAAGGTACCCCGCAATCGACCGCTCTTGGGCACGGCAAAGTCAGCCCGTTGTCTTGATATCTTCCGCCAGCCGGAGCACAACCTCTTCAGGCACCTGAGAGAGGACTTCGCGGGTTTTTTTGTTGATCACGCGAACGACGAACCGGTTGGTTTCCGGATCCTTCTGAAAACGCAACTCGTTCTCCGCTCCGAACATTTCGGTACCGTTGACGGCTCTCACGGCCTGAACCACTTCTCTTTTTTCCGCCGTCTTGTCCGCGGTTACGGCGGGCGCTGGCGCATGGGCACCCGTGGCGTTGCTGTTGATTGCGGTTAGATCCATAACGACTCCTTCGCTAGGTTCCCGGTCCTCAATTTTCGCGGGCCGGAATTCGACTCACTCTTCTTATCGGCCGGAAACCGGAAACCTGCGGCGCTCAATGTTCGCGCACGATGTCCGAAGAGATATTAAGAGAATCTCCGATGGCTAACACCGTGCCCGTGATCGGTATAGACCCTGCCGAACTTCCCTGGATTCGCATGCTGGTGGTGCTGCTGCGCCACCCGGACCCGGTTGTGCCCGAACTGACCCGCCAGGCGCTGAGCTACCTGGAAGCGGCTGCCTCCAGAAGCGGGATAGCGCTGCCGGATCGGGAGGCGGCGCCGAGCGTGAAAAGATAGGAGCGAAGCCAGGCACCACGCCGGCGTCCCGCGGCGACCCGGCGGCAACCCCTTTCACCGGCTGGCATCGCGGCTTCGACCAGAGCCACGACCGTTCGGGAGCGTTGGAAGGGCGGCAAACGCTCACGGTCGCGGCTCTGATTGGGGGCAGCGTTGCCCGGGAGTGGTTTCCCGTACCTGCTGGCGTGTGGGATCGACTTATCCTAATATTGAGGCGATCATGAATTCTCTTGCCAAGATCCTGCTGCCCGTCGATTTTTCGGAGCGAAGCGCGCTGGCCGTACGCTACGCTTGCGACCTCGCACTCCACTGCGGCTCCGAGCTCACGCTGGTCCACGTCCTGCCGCCGCTGCATTCGGAAATGGGAATGGAGATGGCGGGCTCCATGCTGGTGGATGTCTACCGGGCGCGCACGGCGCAGGCCGAAAGCGACCTGAACGCTTTCGAACGCGATGCGCTCGCCGGGCTCAAGGTGCGCCGGACCCTGCTGCATGGCGACCCGGCATCCAAAATCGTGGAGCTCGCCCGCGAGGAGGCGTTCAACCTGATTGCGATGCCAACCCACGGTTACGGAACCTTTCGCCGCTTTATTTTGGGATCCAACACGGCCAAAGTGCTGCATGACGCCGACTGTCCCGTGTGGACCGGAGTCCACATCGAAGAGGCGCGCCCGATGGCGGCGCCCTTCAGCAAAATTATTTGCGCCGTGGACCTTGGCCCGCAAAGCGCCCGGGCGCTGGCCTGGGCATCCTGGCTGCGGCAGGAATTCCAAGGACACCTGACGCTGGTCCACGCCATCGCCGGGCACGCGGAGCCGCTGGACGAGCCGGACCGCCGATGGCGCAGCGGAATTCGCGAGGCCGCCGAAGAAGAACTGCTTCGTCTGCGGCGCGAAGCCGGCGCCGAGGCGGACCTGCTGCTGGAAGCCGGCGACCCGGTGCGCGTCATCTGCTCCGCCGCGGCGCGCCTGGGCGCCGGGACGGTGATCATCGGCAGAGGCAGCGCCGCGGGCGATTTCGGCCGCCTAAAAACCAACTCCTACGCCATCATCCGCCAGTCGCCCTGCCCGGTGGTCAGCGTGTAGCCTGGGTGGCCACTGGGTCGCCGGACCTCCACCGTGATAAATTGCTCTTAGTGACCCCCCGCACTCTGTATCAAGTTCTGGCGGAAACCGCCCGCGTCCACGGCGACGCCCCCGCCCTCCGCCAACCCGCGCCCGACGGCTCCTACAGGGTCTATTCGTGGAACCAGTACCGGCGAGCCGCCGAGGAAATCGCCGCCGGTCTGCACGCGCTTGGCATCGGCAAAGGCGACGTGGTGGCGCTCAACTCCGAAACCCGGCTGGAGTTCTACCTGGCCGATCTGGGAATTCTCACCAACGGCTCGATCGCCGCCGCCATGTACCCGAGCTATCCGGCCGCGGACCTGATGCGGACCATCGAGACGTCCGGCGCGCGGGCCGTCTTCGTGGAAGACCCGAAGACGCTCGAGCCCCTACGCGGGGCACCGGCCGAGCATTGGATCCTGCTCACGGGCGAGGCCGAAGGCGCCATCACCCTGGAGGCGCTGCGCGGGCTGGGGTGCGATGCTCTTGCCAAAGATCCCGAGCTGCTCGCCCGCATACTGGGCGGCGTGTCGCCCTCCGACACGGCGATTCTCTACCTGACCAGCGGCGCCACGGGCGAGCCCAAGATGGCGCTGGTCACGCACCAGTCCGTGGCCGCCAATATCGATATGGGCCCGGCGGTGCTCCGCATCGGACCGGAGGATTCAACGGTGGTGTTTCTGCCTTCCGCGCACATCGCGCAGCGCGTGGTGATGGAATTTCTGCCCATGCGCTGCGGCATGCCGGTCACTTTCTTCGAAAGCCTGCTGAAGCTGCCGCAGGACATACGCAAGGTACGGCCCACCATGCTGCTGGCGCCGCCGCGCATGTGGGAGCGGATCTACTCCACCATCTGCACCGAACTTCGCAAGCGGCCGGCTGCCATCCGCAAGGGCTTCTACGGGGCGCTGGGCTTGGGACTGGCCGCGGCGCGGTACCGGCACGCGGGTAAAACGGTGCCTGCGCGCATCCGCGTGCCGCTGGCCCTGGCCGACCGCATCTTCTTCCGCAAAGTACGCAGCCGCTTCGGAGGCCGCCTGCGTATCGCCGCCAGCGGAGCGGCCCCCCTCTGCAAAGACCTCGGGGAGTTCTACGAAGCCATCGGCATGCCGATCAGCGAAGGCTACGGGCTCACCGAGGGCGGTGTGGTTTCGCTGAACCCTGGAGACCATCCCAAGCCCGGGAGCATTGGCAGGCCGCTCGCCGGGGTGGAGGTTACGTTCAGCGACGATAACGAGATCCTGGTGAGGAGCCCCTGCCTCTTTTCCGGTTATCTCAACGACCCGGTCACCACCGCCGAAGTTCTGCGCGACGGCTGCCTGCACACCGGCGACCTTGGCCACATGGACAGTGACGGCTACGTGTTCATCACGGGCCGCAAGAAGGAGTTGATCGTTTCTTCCACCGGTAAGAAGATCTATCCATCGCGCGTGGAAAGCCTGTTCAAGATGGAGCCGCTGATTAGTCAGGTGTTGCTGATCGGCGACCGCTTGCCGTTCCTGACGGCCCTGTTCACCATCAACCTAACGGCCGCCGAATCGCTGAAAGGCATGGAACCGTGGAAAGGCCGCACTCCCGGCGAGATCGCGCAGGCGCCGCCGGTGGCTGCCGAGATCCACCAGGCGGTGGTGCGGGTGAACAAACAGCTCGCCCCATTCGAGCAGGTGCGCAAGCACCGCATCCTGGGGCGCGATTTCACCATCGAGAACGGCGAACTGACGGCCACCATGAAGGTCCGCCGCACGCGCGCGATGGAAAACTTCCGGGAGAGCATCGACGAGCTCTACGCGGGGCGGGAGTAGGGCCGCTATCGGGCCCTTAGGCACCACGGCAGCAGCTGCCAAGTTGTTTTTGCGTGGGGCCTAAGCCTGCCGGTGTGGAAATGCAAGAAAAGATGGACAGGGTCGAAAAACCACCCCTCGATCATGCCTGGGCCACGGCGGGAAGTGGTCCGCCTTCAATGCGATAGCCGAGCTTCTTGAGTTCCCTGATCATGCGCGTCGCGCGGACCCGTTTGGACTTGGCACTGACCGCC
>JANYJN010000410.1 GCA_025358475.1 Candidatus Solibacter sp. | reverse complement strand
AAAGGCGTTAGGCGCGCTGGGGAACGTCAGTAGGCGGAATATCGCACCGCATTCGCAATTCCAGGCGTGACCGCCGGAAAAGAGGATACCCCACTCATGAAGAAAACCGTCAGAAATGCGATTGTTAGACTGTTGTTCGCCGGAGCGCTGTTTACGGCTGTTGCCTCCGCTAATGTATGGTGGCAATGCTCCGGAGGGGATTTGTATATGTGGACCAGTTACGGCTGGGTATACTCCGGATCCTGCTAAGGCTAGAAGCCGGCATTCACCAACTGTGCACGGCAGGCACCACGCCTGCCGCGTACACTATGGGAGAGATACGACATGGTCGAATGGTTCAATCGGAACAGCAGAGCGATTGTTATCCTGTGTAACGTGTCAGTAGTACTGCTTGCGGTATTGGCGGTCATGCCCTATTTGCTCCATCTGTTCGCAAGCTCCGGCCCCCCTGGGCCCGCGGTCGGGTCAAGGTTCGCGTTGTTTCACGGCGGATCTCCCGACTCACGTGACGTCCTCTATGTGGCTATGTCCGCCCGCTGCAGTGTCTGCGAACGTGAAGCCGATTCGTACCGCAGCCTGGAACAGGCCCTTGACGCCATACAAGGCGCCACTATCCTGTACCTTATGCCCGAAGAAGAGGCTGCCGGCAGGAGTTTCATGAACAGGCACGGATTGCGTGGCGGAGTCAAATTTGGAATTAAGCTCAGAGATATCGGTATTCGCGCCTTTCCGACAGTGCTGCTTGTAAATCACCAAAACGTCGTACAATTCTCGCACGCCGGTTCTCTCCGGGCTGATGACAGGCAGCGGTTGGAAACCGCGCTTTCGCAGTGCTCCGCCTGCATGACAGGTGACGGGCAAGTTTCCTTAGGAAAATGATGAGAGGAAGATGACGAGGAATCAGCTGACATTATGGATTGCGACTGCGGCAGTGCTTTCGCGGTCCGCCGCGGGGTGGGCCGCGGACTCGCCGAGATTCGACGCGGTAGCTCTTCACCTGCAACCGGATCATGAGATGCTGAGCCTGGAGCAGTTCAGTGCAAACGGAACACACATTTCGCGGGGCAGCGTCGATTTTGTGCGGGTTCCCATGCTCTCCATGATCCGTAGCGCCTACCGTGTAGAGGAATTCCAGATTCGTCACGAATCTTGGCTGGAGGCCAAATACAGCGGGCGTGCCACCTTTCCGGCGGAAAGACCCGCGGACCAGGTGCCGGATATGTTGCGCGCCATGCTGGAAGAACGCTTCGGGCTGCGCGGCCACATCGAAAAAAGAGTCGTGAAGGTTTGGCTGCTCGAACAGGCGCCGGGCGGCGCGAAGCTGGCGGAGCCATCGGGTAAGCCTCTGGGTATTCCCGGCATGCCGGTGGGTTGGTCCCAGGTCGCCCCCGGACAGGCCAAGCGGAGGGGGAACGCGAACCCCGACATCGAATGGCTCGTGATGAGCAAGGGCACGATGCGGACCTTTTGCATCCTGCTTTCGAAAGAGGCCAAGCGCCCGGTGCTGGACCGCACGGGGCTTACTGGAGAGTACGATGTGAATGTGGAGGTGGCCAATGCCTATCCGCGAAAGATCCCGCCGCCGTCGATGACTCCGCCGGTGGCCGTCATACTAGACCCGCCATTGGTGCTGGGGCCGGCGCTCAAGAAACTCGGCTTGAAGTTCCGGGAATCCCGCGAAGCCGTTGAGTTTATGATTATTGACGCTGTCCCGTCACTCACGCCGAAATAGTGAAATGGGGATCGGTAGAACGGCAGTCGCGCTGATGGTGCTTGCCGGGCTGACGGCAGGCGCCGATTACCGGGGCGAGGTCCGGTTCGACGGCCGGCCCGTGCCGGGAGCGATGGTGAGTCTCGCAAACTCCGGCACGAAGCTGACGGCGGCTTCCGACGCGACAGGACACTTCGAGTTCAAGGGCGTCGAGGGCGTCGCGTGGACGGTGACCGTCGAGATGCCGTGCTTCGCCGCGGCAAACCGCGAGGCAAGCGAGCAGCCGATGGTCTTGAACCTCGAGCTGCTGCCGGAATCTACGCCGTGCGGCGCTCCGGTCGGCGCTCCGGTGGGCCCCGCGCCCGCTCAAGCGGAACCCGAACCGCAAGGCGCGAGCGAAATCCGCGAACCGCAGCTGGTTGGCTACCTCATCAACGGAAGCGTGGACAACGCGAATGACTCCGACTTGGCGCAGCCGCGAGCATTCGGCAACTTCCGCCGCAATTCCTCCAGTTTTTACGCATCGCTCTCGGTAACCTTCGATACTTCGGCGCTGGATGCGGCACCATACAGTTTCACGGGCCGGGCGGCGCGACCGCCGGCGCACATGCTGGCGAGCGGCGTGGCTACCCTGAGCGGGCCGCTCACCTGGCGGCGTGGCGCCCGACCGGGCGCGGCGCCGTGGTTCATTCTGTCCTACGAACGGGCTCGGAACCGCTACGCTTCGGTGGCCGACGGGCGTATGCCGACGGGGGCCGAACGCGCGGGCGATTTCTCCGCGGCAGGCGTTGCCGTTTCGGACCCGCAGACGGGCGCGCCGTTCCCGAACGGCAGGATCCCGGCCAGCCAGATCGGCGCGCAGGCCGCGGCGTTGTTCGGCCTCTATCCGCTAGCCGGCACATCTTCGGCGGCGGGGTACAACCTCGAAGTGCCCATCATCAGGGGTTGGCATCGCGACGCCTGGCGTGTGATGGCGACGAAGGCCATTGGGCCGGGACACGTGACGGGGGAATTCTCGCAGGAAAGCGTGCGCGAAGACGAGTCGACTCTATTCGGGTTTCTCGATCGCAAACAAAGGGGTGGAAGCAAGGCCGGGCTGGTGTGGGCGCCCGGTCGCCCGGCGGCATGGCAGGGGCGATTCGCCGTAACGTTGGAGCGGCAATACGAACGCACGCTGCCATTCTTCGCCGGGCTGCGTGACATTGAAGCCGAGGCTGGAATCGCGGGCGCCAGCGGGCGCGCGGTCGATTGGGGACCGCCATCGCTTTCCTTTTCGAGTGGCGTGAGCGGCCTGAACGACGTCAACTCCTCACACCTGCAAACGCAAAGCGTGGGCGTCTCGGCGGCGGAAAGCGGCAGCGTCGGGTCCCAGCAAGTTCGCGCCGGGCTGGATTTCTGGCGCCGCCAACGCAACCGGCACGGTTTGGCCAATCCGCGCGGAAGCTTCGGATTTACGGGCGCGGCGACCGGGATCGACTTGGCGGACTTCTTGCTGGGCTTGCCGGAGACCGTGGCGATCGCCACCGGAACGGCTGATAATTACGCGCGGGCGAACGAGTGGGCCGCGTATCTGACCACGGACTGGCGCCCGAGCGCGGGCCTGACCGTGGACGCCGGCGTCCGCTGGGAATATGCCTCGCCCTATTCGGAGCGCTACGGCCGTCTGGCGAATCTGGACGTCGGGCCGGGCTTCGCTACCGCGCACATGGTTACGGCGTCTTCGGGGGGCGACACTCTCCTGCGGCCCTTTCGCGCCATGGTGGAGCCGCGCGTAGCTCTGGCGTGGTTGCCTTTCTTCGGCTCGTCTCTGGTGGTGCGCGCGGGCTACGGCATCTACGCCGATACGGGCGTCTACAACCCGATCGCTACATCATTGGCCGGGCAGCCGCCGTTCGGACGGAACTTTGCGATCGATAGCGCTTCCGACGCCCGGCTCTCCATGGCCGACGCACTCACCCGACCGGGCTCCGCGCTGGGAACGTTCGCGGTGGATCGCAGTTTCCGGCCCGGGTACGCGCAGAACTGGCAACTGTCCGCGGAGCGCGGCCTGGGGTGGGGTTTGGTGGCTAAGGCCAGTTACCTGGGCGTCAAGGGCACGCACGCGCGACAGGCAATCTACCCGAACACCTACCCGGCGGGAGGCGCCCCGAGTTGTGAGTTGTGCCCATCGGGTTTCGAATACATTCTTTCGGGCGGCAACTCAAGCCGGCACGCGGGCCAGTTCGAGTTGCGGCGGCGGCTGCGCGGAGGATGGCTGGTGAACAGCCGGACCGCCTGGGCGAAGGCCATCGACAACGCGACAGTGGGCGGCGGCGCACAAGCGGCGCTGGTGGCGCAGAACTGGGCGGACCTCGCTGCCGAACGGGGCCTTTCGGACTTCGACCAGCGGTTCACGCATCACGTCACGGCGCAGTACACTTCGCCATTCTCGTCGGGATGGCGCGGGCGCGTGTTGGGCGAGTGGCGCCTGGTGCTCGACCTGACGATGGCGACCGGCATGCCGCTCACGCCGATTGATCCGCGGGCGATCGGGGGCGCGGGATTCATAGGGAATCTGCGGCCGGACTACACCGGCGCGCGGCTGGGCGATGCCCCGGCGGGTTTGCACGTGAACCCCGCCGCCTTCGCTCAGCCCGTGGCCGGGCAATGGGGCAACGCGGGCCGCAACACGGTGACCGGACCAAGCCAGTTCGTCTGCAACGGGGGCTTGTGGCGGACCTTGCGTCTGGGCGACCGGACGAGCGCCGACCTGCGCCTGAATGCGGTCAATCTGCTGAACCATCCCACCTTCACTCGATGGGACACGACTCTGGGCAGCTTCATGTTCGGCCGCGCGGTGGCGGCCAACGAGATGCGCTCGGTGAAGCTCGGCCTGGAGGTGCGGTTTTGATCCGCCTGTGCGTGTTGGCGCTGCTGGCTGTGGTGTTGTCGGACGCTCAGGATCCCGGCGTAACAACCTTTCGCAGTGACGCGAGGCTGGTCTTGCGCGCCGTGAAGGTTCGCGATGGACAGGGGCGCGCGGTGGAGGGACTGGAGGCGAGGGATTTCGCCGTGACCGAAAACGGCGAGGTACAACGGGTCGCGGTGTGCGAGTATGAGCGCATCGGCGATACCGGAGGGGGCACCGAAATCGCGGCGGGCGGGGAGAAGACCGGCGCGCCCCGGGCCACCCGGCGCATGTTGGTCCTCTATTTCGACCTCAGTGGCATCGGGCGCCAATTCCTGGGACGAGCGCTCACGGCCGCGGGCAGTTTCGTCCAGGGAGCGATTTCCAGCTCCGATGCGGTGTCCGTCATGGCCAACGTGCGCGGGAGCCTGCGCGTGATTCAGGATTTCACCTCCGACCAGGGACTGCTTCTGGCCGCTCTGGGGAATCTGGCAAGGCCGGCCGATGAATTGGCGGACGACGAAAGCGGCTTCACCTTCGGCGCCAACAACGGCGAGTTTAACGTGTTCGCGACCGACCGCCGGCTGGCGGCGCTGCAAAGTGCGGCGCGCCTGCTGGAACGCACGCGCGAGCGCAAGGCGCTGATCTATTTCGCCGGCGGCTGGGAATTGGGACAAGGGCGAAACCTGGCGGAGATGCGCGCACTGGTGAATGCGGCCCGGCGGGCGAACGTGGAGATTCATCCGATCGACACGCGTGGGCTCGCGGTTGAGACACCGATGGGCGACGCCTCAGTGGCGAGCCCGGGTGGCGAGACGATGTACAGCGGAGCGGCCGTTACGGCTCTCGCGGAGAGCTTCGAGCAGTCGCAGGATGCGCTTTATTCTCTGGCGGCCGACACCGGCGGCAAGGCGTGGCTCAACAATAACGATCTTAAAGCCGGCATCGAACAGGCGCAACGCCTCTATGCGAGCTATTACCTGATCGGCTACTACTCGACCCACACCGAGCCGGACGGCGGATTGCGGCGCATCGCGATTCACGTGCCCGGCCGCGAGCGCCTGAAGCTCGAGTACAGCGAAGGCTACTATGGCGACAAGGTCTTCGAGCGAATGACCGCGGCCGACCGCGAACGCCAGCTCGAGGATGCCTTCGCGCTCGAAAACCCCATTACCGAAATTCCGCTCGCCGCCGCGACAAACTATTTCCAGCTCAATCCGGATGAATACTATGTGCCTGTCGTGGTCAATATCGCGGGCGCGGAATTGATGACGGGGCGCAAGCCGGGCGGCGGACGGGCGCAACTGGATCTGATCGGCGAGATCATGGACAGTAACGGCCGCACGGTAAAGACGCTGCGCGACCACGTGACCGTCAAGCTGGACGCCGGCGGGCGGGAGAAACTGGCGGTGGGGCTGGTGGAATACGATACGGGCTACACGCTGCTGCCGGGCGAATACACGATGAAGTTCCTGGTGCGCGATAGCGAAACGGGACGGATCGGCACGCTGATCCGACGGTTTACGATTCCGAACCTGAACAAGTTGGGGCCGATGCGGTCAAGTTCGGTCGTGCTCGGGGGAAAACGCACGCGGATGGGCGAGGCCATTTATTCGGCGGGCCGCGACAAGCGACAGGCCACGAATCCGCTGGTGGAAGACGGGCGTAAGCTGGTGCCAAGCGTGACGCGCGTATTTGACGGCCACAGTTCGATGGTGATGTATGTGGAGGTCTACCGTCCGGAGGCGGCCGCGCCCGCGCCGGTCACGGCTTATCTCGGCCTGTATCGCGGAGGGACGAAGGTCTTCGAGAGTGCCCCTGCCGAGTTCCCTGCGCGGGAAGGGGCGCGGCTGAAAACGGCGCGGATCGAACTCGACGTGCCGCTGGCGGCGGTAGTCGCCGGCCGTTACGAGTGTCAGGTGTCGCTGATCGACCGCCGCAGCGGACGCACCTGGTTTTGGCGGGCTCCGGTGTGGGTGGCGCGGTAGGCGAGAGTCCGCATCGATTGCGGCCGCACAGGTCACGGCCCTGTGGTAATACGATCACGTGAGGCTCGCACTCGTATTCCCAATCGCGTCGGGTCTGGCTGCAGAAACAGCTGATAAGGGTCGTTAAATTTAGCTTCCGCCGCCGATGAACGCCGATAGAGTTGAAACGGCAAGCTCCTCTTTCAAGATCACCGATTTGGCGACCCCCGACTCATGTGGTCATCCAATACGTGTCAAGGGCGGCGAGCGCCTGGGCCATTATGGCGGACCACCTTTCGCCTTCCCTTTCCCTCTGATTTGATCCTCTTAGAACGGTCCTCGCCGTCAAGGGTTCGCTTCGCCGCGCCCAACAACGGCGCGCCGTTGACGGGTCTAAGCAACGCCTTCCATCAAGAGAGACAGTGAGCCGCTGGCAATGGTGATCGACACAGCCGGCAAGAAGCTCTAGCCCATTCGGACGATCGCTGCCGAGCTGCAATCAAAGCTCCGGCCCCCTGAGCACCTGCAGATTCTTCAAGGGATGCTGGAAGATACTGACCGTCTTTTGGCCGAATGATCAACTCCCCAGAAGCAACAGTGCCCCAAGTAGCAGCGAGCTTCTCCAAACCGTAATTCATGCCAACATTCTCAGATCGCACCGCGTCCGAATAAACCATAACATTGCCAAACGGCAAAGTTATGGTTTAAGTCACATTGGCGCCCGCTAACTCCCGGGTCACGCGCAAACGGGAAGTTGGGCGGGCAAGGTTCGTCCGAAGATCTCACCTTGCCCTGAGCGTCGCCGCTGCCGTTGCCGATGGAGATTGCCATCATCACCGGCACCCGGTGCTCGGCGATCAGATTGTCGAGTGCGGTGAACAAAGTGCGGTCAGGTCCATCCGTCCCGACGATGAACGGCGCCTCCGTGCCGAGTAGGTATTATTTGGAGACTACAGCCCCCAGACGGGTGGGGCAGGCGAATGGCTGGCAAAGGTCCGAGGCGTCCACCTCTGGTAGACTTGTTCAGCCACTTCCATGCTCCTTTCTTCAGGTGACAGGCTCGGTCAGTATGAAATTCTCGCATCGATTGGTGCCGGAGGAATGGGAGAAGTGTATCGCGCCAAAGACCTGCGTCTTGGCCGCGAAGTTGCCGTCAAGGTGCTGCCTGCCGGAATGGCGCACAATGATGACCGTTTGGCTCGCTTTCAGCGTGAAGCTCGCGCAGTGGCCGCGCTCAATCACCCACACATTGTCACCATCTTTTCAGTGGAGGAAGCAGGCGGCGTTCACTTTCTCACGATGGAGTTGGTCGTCGGCCAAGCGCTCGACAGGCTGATTCCAGAGAGCGGCCTCCCCATCGGGCAAATTGTCGAGATTGGCAGCGCGCTCGCTGACGCTCTTGTTGCCGCGCACGAGAAGGGAATCGTGCATCGCGACCTGAAGCCAGCCAACGTCATGATCACCCACGACGGCCGCGTCAAAGTGCTGGACTTTGGGCTCGCCAAAGAACTTGGTGAAGCCGGCCTTGATGACGCCACGCGTACTTCACTCGGCCATACTCAGGCAGGTGTGGTGATGGGAACGCCAGCCTATATGTCACCGGAACAGATCTCTGGCCGCCCGCTAGACTGCCGCACCGACATCTTCTCGCTGGGCGTAATGCTGCACGAGATGGCCACCGGGAAGCGGCCGTTCGCTGGAAACTCCTCCGCCGAGCTGATCTCCGCGATTCTGCGGGATGCTCCACCTTCTGTCTGCGAAACCAGATCCGATCTGCCTGGCGATCTTGCGCGCATTGTCAGGCGCTGTCTGGAGAAGGACCCGCGCCACCGCATTCAGACCGCGCGAGACGTGTCAAACGAGTTCCGCGACCTCGCCCGCCAAACCCAGCAGAAAGCCGCTTCGCCAACTTCGGCTCAA
>JANYJN010000407.1 GCA_025358475.1 Candidatus Solibacter sp. | reverse complement strand
ATCTGGCCGGGGACGCTGGGCAGCGCGTGGGGATACCGGCGCGAGTTGCGCGATGCCGAGCCGCGGTTCCGCATCCTGATCCTGCCCAGTTTGGTGGGTGGGATCGCGGGGGCGCTGCTATTGCGCTGGACGCCGCCGGCGTTCTTCGACAAGCTGGTGCCGTACCTGATTCTGTTCGCGACGCTGCTATTCATGGCGCAGGAACCGGTGCAGCGCAAACTGAGAACGGCGGACGGGGCCTCGCATGAATCCGGCCGGTGGATGGTGGGGGCGCTCTTATTCCAGCTCGCGGTGGGCATCTACGGCGGATACTTCGGGGCGGGCATCGGCATCCTCATGCTGGCCGCGTTGAGCATCTTGGGGCTGCACGATATCCATGAGATGAATAGCCTCAAGGTGGTGTTCGGGGGGACCATCAACGGAGTGGCGGCGGCCTATTTCATCTGGGCGCACATGGTGTATTGGCCAGACGTCCTGATCATGGCCGTGGGAGCCATTCTGGGCGGGATCGGCGGGGCGAGTACGGCGCGCAGAATCGGGCGCACGGCGGTGCGGCGCATCGTGATTGGCATCGGGTTTGGGATGGCGGTGTCGCTCTTCATCAAGAAGTAACTCACCTTTCGCGCGGCGTGGCGTATAAAGAGATATGGCACGACTACGTTTCGCCTGGCGCAGCCTTGTGAAAGCTCCGCTACTCAGCCTGGTGGTCATCGTTTCGGTGGGGCTTGGCATTGGCGCCAACACGGCGATTTTTTCCCTCTTCCATCAGATTCTGCTGAATTCGCTGCCGGTGGAACGGCCGGAAGAACTGGTGTCGGTGACGGCGCCGGCGGATTTCAAGAATGGGCGCAATTCCAACGACGATTCCGGCGGCCAGGAGTTCATCTTCAGCTACCCGATGTTCCGCCAACTGGAGAAGCGGCCGCAGGGGTTAAGCGGGATCGCCGCGTTCCGGTCGCTGGGCGCCAACCTCTCCTTCCGCACGCAGACCATTTCCGGGTCGATGCTGATTGTATCGGGCGGATATTTCGCTACGCTCGGCGTGCGCCCCCTGATGGGGAGGATGCTCACGCGCGAGGACGATGCCGGCGCCGGCAACGCCGTGGCGGTGCTCAGTTACGGCTACTGGGCCGACCGCCTGGGCGGCGAAAGCAGCGTGCTCAATCAACCGCTCCGCATCAACGGGCAGATGTTCACCGTGGTGGGCGTGGCGCCCAAAGGCTTCACCGGGACGACGCTTTCGAACGAGCCCGATGTCTACGTCCCGCTGGTCTTCAAACCGCTATTGACGCCCAATTGGAACGGCACCCAGGACTGGAGCGACTATTGGCTGTACCTGTTCGCGCGCCCGCAGCGGGGCTTCTCAAGAACGCAGGCGCAGACCGCGCTGAACAGCGTCTATGCCGGCCTGCTGGAGCAGCAGTCTAGGATGCCGCGTTTCTTCCACCGGCCGCAACTTGACCGGTTCCTGCATTCCCGGCTGACCTTCAAGGACGGCAGCCACGGGCAGAGCAGCATGCGGGACGATGCCCGCACGCCGCTGCTTACCCTGATGTGCGCCACGGTACTGGTGCTGTTGATCGCCATGGCGAACGCGGCGAACCTGCTATTGGCGCGCTCGGCCGAGCGGCGGCGGGAGATGGCGATCCGCGCCGCCATGGGCGCGCGACGCGGCGAGTTGATGGGCCAGATGCTGACCGAAGCTCTGCTGCTGGCCGCCGCGGGGGGCGTGACGGGGCTCGCTTTCGCGGTGGTCACGCTGAAACTGTTGCTCTCCCAACTGGCGGGCGAAACGCCGATCCATTTCCTGGAGGCGCGGTTGGAATGGCCGGTGTTGCTGTTCGGGCTGGGGCTTTCGGTGGCGACGGGCCTGCTGTTCGGACTGTACCCGGCATGGGAGGCGGCGCGGAGTTCGTCGGCTATTACCTTGAAGAACGAATCGGGCCAGAGTTCGGGAACGGCGGCGTCGGCGCGTGTGCGCAAGGTGCTGGTGTGCGCGCAGGTGATGGTATCGGCGGTGCTGCTGATTCCGACCGGGCTCTTCCTGAAGAGCATGGTGAACCTGATGCACGTGGACCTGGGGATGAAGACGGAGAACGTGATCGGGTTTTCGGTGTCGCCGGCGCTCAACGGATACAAGCAGGCGCAGACGCACGCCTTGTTCGAGCGGGCGGAAGCCGGCATGGCGGCCATCCCAGGCGCCAAGGGCGTGGCCACGGCTATGGTGCCGCTGATCGCCGGCAACAACTGGGGTAATAGCATCAAGATCGTCGGCGACAAGGAAACGCCGGCCAATAACAATTCGCGCTTCAACGAAGTGGGCCCGGGATTCTTCGGCAAGATGGGAATCCCGCTGCTTGCCGGGCGCGAGTTCACGGAGAGCGATTCCGCGGCCGCGCCGGAGGTGGCGGTGGTCAATGAGACGTTTGTGCGGCGCTTCCTGGACGGGCGGAATCCTCTAAGTGCGCAGTTTACGGCCGGGGGCGGCCCCATCACCATCGCGGGCGTGGTCAAAGATAGCCACTATTCGAGCGTGAAGGATCCTCCGCCGCCCCTGTATTACCGGCCCTGGAGGCAGGACAGGCAGATCAACGGGCTGTATTTCTACGTGCGATCGGCGCTGCCCCCGAAGCAGATGGTGCCGGAGATCCGGCGCGTGATGGCATCGCTCGACCGCGACCTGCCGCTGCAGGATCTGCGGACCTTGGACGAGCAGATCCGGATGAACGTCCAGCAGGACCGGATCGTGCTGCAACTGGCGGCTGTTTTCGCCGTGCTGGCAACCGCGCTCGCGATGCTGGGACTCTACGGGGTGATGGCGCACTCGGTGACGCGGCGGACGCGCGAGATTGGTATCCGTATGGCGCTGGGCGCGGAGCCGGGGCGGATTCGCGGCATGGTGATGCGCGAACTGCTGTGGATTCTGATCGCCGGGTTGGTGACGGGAGTTCCGGCGGCCATGCTGCTGGCGCGCTATACCGAGACGCAGCTATTCGGCGTCAAGGCGCGCGACCTGATGGTGGTGGCGAGCGCGGTGCTCGCGTTGACGGTGACGGCGATAGCGGCGGGGTATCTGCCGGCTCGGCGGGCGTCGCGGGTGAATCCGCTGGAAGCGCTAAGGTACGAGTGAATTTGTCCGAGTTGGACAAATTTACGGTGTGCGCGCTCTTGGAATCAATTACTTAGGAAGCGGGTTTTGTCCGACTCGGACAGAATGACCCGCTTGACCGGATGGCGCGTACGCTTCGTTTCCCCACATCTTGCACCGCTACCTGAGTGGCAGTCGTCGGATACGGACGCTTTCGCGGTCGGCCGAGACCGCGGCGCCTTCGAAGAGCGCATCCTCGCATTGAATGCGCTTCATGCCACGCGATCGATGCTCAATCGCTCATCATCGACAGTCGCTGCCGCGTAGCGCAACGCCTGTTGGAGATCCTCGGGGTCGAGAAAGGGATACTCGGAGAGCAGCGCAGGGCGGTCAGGGTAAGTCGCCAGTAGTTCGAGAACGCGGCGGACGGTGATCCGCATCCCCCGGATGCAAGGCTTCCCGCCGCACTTGCCCGGCTCAACCGTAATCCGATCAAACAGGTCTACAGTCGCCAGCTGCTTAGTTTAGGCTATGCAGTGCCATAGCGGATTTCGGGCGGGCATTGCCCAGCTATTCGGCCAGGACCGAAATTCCCGCGCCGGCCAGGGCAGCCTCCACCTCGGCGGGTCGCAGGCGCGCGGCGTCGTATTCCACCGTCAGGGCGTCCAGGGAATCCGCCACTGTGATCTTCTGGATGCCGTACTTCGCGTGAACCGTGGCGAGCCCAGCCAGCGCCGCCTGGTCGAGGGGCTGCCGCAAACGGAACCGCATCTGCACCTTGGTCATATTTCCACGATATCAGTGCGCCGGTGTTCCCAGATAGTTGCCGTAGCCCACCACCATGGTGGAGAGCACCAGCACGGCGAGACTGGCCGCCAGCCAGCTCTTGGTGTGGAAACTAGCGCCGCGCCATTCATGCAGCGCGATGCCCCAGAGGCTGCTGAAGATGATGATGCTCGCCATGTGCAGCGTCCAACTGGAAAACTTGTAGGCGCCCATCTGCGTCTCGCCCATGGTGTAAAAGAAGAACTGAAAGTACCAGGTTGTGCCGGCGAGCGCGCAGAGCAGGTAGTTGGGAATCATGGGAGCCTGGGTGCGGCGCGCGCTCAAGTATTCGTGGCCGGAGCGGTTCTTAATATTCAGCGCCACGCACCAGATGAAATTAGTGGTGAAGCCGCCCAGCAGCACCGGGACCAGCACTGGCAAGCCCTGCCAGAGCGTAGTGGTGCCGTGGTGCAGGGTGAGGGCCTTGATGGGGTCGCCGGCGCGCAGACCGTAGGAGAAGCAGGCGCTCATCACGCCCGAAAAGGTGGCCACCATTATGCCCTTCTTCAGATTGAATTCCTTGATGGTGGCCTGTTTCTGTTCCACCGACATCTCGCGTTCCTTGGACAGGCCCGCCTTGCCGGCGAAGGCGATGCCGCTAAGGCAGACGGCGACGCCGATCAGGATCACCTGTCCCGAGGTGGTGTGTAGCACGTGGGATACGAAGACGCCGTCGAATATGGGCGGCATCAGGGTGCCGAAGGCGGCACAGTAGCCAAGCGCGACCGCCATGCCGAGCGACATCCCCAGATAGCGCATGGTGAGCCCGAAGGTGAGGCCACCGAGTCCCCACATCGTGCCCCAGAAGTAACACCAGAAGAGCGTGGAACCGGATGCTTCACGCAGCACGGTGGGCAGGTCGTTGGTCAGGACCATGGCCAGCGTGACCGGCGCGATGATCCAACTGAAGAAGCCGCCGATCAACCAGTACGTCTCCCAGGACCAGCGCTTCACGCCGCGGTAGGGAACATAGAAACTGCCGGATGCCAGACCGCCCAGCCAGTGAAAGATTACGCCCAGAAGGGGATTCGGTGTCATATTTGTCGAAGGGAATGCGAACAACGATTGTACACGGACGCGGCGCGGGCTTGGGAAGAAGGATCATGGGGAGAACGGCTTTTCGCGGTGCGGAACGTTTGTAGACCCGCGCAAACGGTGTATTCTGCAATAGCAACGCGGTTATCGCGGGATACCGCGATCACGAGAAGGTGGCAACGCCGGAACGCTTGCGTTTCGGCCATCAAAACCTATGGCAGACGAAGTCCCGGTGAAGACTTCCAACCACAACCGGTATCTGGTCAAGAGCTTGGTGCATGCTTCGCGCGTGCTGGAGGCATTTCAATCGGCCGGCGATGTGTTGAGATTGCGCGATGTGGTGACGCGCACCGGCTTCAACAAGGGCATGTGTTTCCGGCTGCTGTACACGCTCCACCAGTGCGGTTTCCTGGACAAGGTGGGGGAAAATCACTACCGCCTCGCAAGCGAAGTGAGGCGGCGGCGGCTGTTCCGCATCGGTTACGCGGCGCAGGGACAGGACGCCTCGTTCGACCGCGAAGTGCGCGATGGCCTGGTGCGCGCCGCCGAGCGCGAGCACATCGAGCTGATTGTGGTGGACAACCGCTATCAGCCGAAGATTGCATTACGCAGCGCGGACTTCCTGATCAAAGAGCAGGTGGATCTGGTGATCGAGTTCCAGACCGACGAGTTGATTGCGTCGGCCATCGCCACTAAGTACCTGGAAGCGAACATTCCGTTCATCGCCATCGACATTCCGCACCCCGGAGCCACCTATTTCGGCGCCAACAACTACCAGGCCGGACTGATGGCGGGGCACCACCTGGGGCGGTGGGCGAAGAGGCACTGGGATGGCGAGCCCGACGAGATTTTGCTGGTGGAGTTGCACCGCGCCGGATCGCTGCCGCAGGCGCGCATACGCGGCGTGCAGAGCGGGATCGGCGAGGTGCTGCGGGTTCCGGAGCGCTGCCGGATTGTCAGCGTGGATGGCGACGGGCAGTTCCAGACCACGCTGGAACGGGTGCGCAAGCATCTGCGGGAATCCAAGGCCAAGCGCGTGCTGGTGGGGGCGGTCAACGATTCGAGCGCGCTGGGCGCGCTGCGCGCGTACGAAGAGGCGGGCCGCGCCGGCGAGTGCGTGATCGCGGGACAGAATGCGGAGCCGGAAGCGCGCGCGCAGTTGCGCCGCCCCAATACACGGCTGATCGCGAGCGTGGCGTTCTTCCCGGAGAAATACGGGGACGGCCTGCTGAAACTGGCGCTGGATATCCTCTCCCGCAAAGCGGTGCCGCCGGCCGTTTTCACCACCCACCAGACCAT
>JANYJN010000389.1 GCA_025358475.1 Candidatus Solibacter sp. | reverse complement strand
GAACATGGTGAGGCCCGCGAAAGTTCCGGCGCGCAGCGGGGCGCGCTCCAGATTGCCGGACAGTGCCGGAACCTGCTGCCGCCGCCAGGCGATGCCGGCCGCCTCACGGGAGAAATCCAGACCCACCACGCGCAGGCCGCGTTGGCGCATCATGCCGAGGAACAATCCGCCGCCGCAGCCCACGTCCAGCAGGGGGCCGCGCGCCGTGGACCCAGCCAGCGCCTGCGCCACAAACCGCACGTGATCGCGCAGCACCAGCCGCCGGTAAGCTTCTTCCAGACGGCTGGCCGCGGACTGGCCGGGCGCGAACCAATAGTTGTCCGGATAGTAGCGCTTGAGCTCCTCCGGCGGCGGCGTCGGGTCGAGGCGCAGCAAGCCGCATTCGTCGCAGCGCGCCACGGAGAACTGTTTGGTGGTGGTGTGGTACAACCGGTCGGAGCCGTGGAAGAGCGCGGTGGATTCGCCGCGTCCGCACATCAGGCAGGCGCTCATGCCACCTCCGTGAGGCTGAGGCGGTGCTCTAGCAGCAGGCGCCGCACCTGGCCGGGCGTGAGCCGCCGGATGCGGCGGATCTGCGCGCGTTTGGCGAGCATGCGTGGAATCAGGCGGAGCGCCGCGAAATCGCCAGCGGCCAGCGCGCGCACGATGGCCAGTTTGCCACTGGCGCCGGGGAAGTGGGCCGTATCGCCGTGGCCGCCGTGCGCCAGCACCGCTCCTGCCGCCAGGCGCGCGGCGTAGTAGAACGGGTTGAGCGCCAGCAGGCTCCAGGGAAACAGCTTCACCGCCAGCAAGACGCGATTGCGCTCGATCAGTTGGAGCCGCCACCCCGAATTCTTGCCCAGCGTGGCGCCGCGATGGTGGCGCACCACGGCGCGCGGCGTATACAGGCACAGCCACCCGGCGATGCGCGCGCGCAGGCCGAGTTCGGCATCGTCGCCATAGGCGAAGAAATCTTCGTCGAAGCCGCCGATCTCCTCCAGCATCGCCTTGCGGTACATGGCGGCGCAACCGTCGGGCCAGAGGACTTCCTCTTCGCGGTCGAACTGTCCGCGGTCCAGCGCGCCGCTGCCGCGCCCGCGATTCTGCCCGTCGGGGAACATCAGGTGCCCGGCTTTGTCGATGCGCGTCGGGTCTTCCCACACCAGCACCTTGCTGGCCGCCATGCCGATTTCGGGCCGCGAGGCGCAGGCGCGCCACAGTTCCGCGAGCCAGTCGGGCTCCGCCTCGGCGTCGTTATTGAGCAGGGCGACGAACTCGCCGCGCGCCACGGCGATCCCCTGGTTGTTGGCCGCGCAGAAGCCGCGGTTCTCCCGGTTGCGAATCACCCGCGCGCCGAATTCGCTTTCGGCCATGTCCGCCGATCCGTCGCTTGAGCCGTTGTCCACCACGATGGTTTCAAAGTCGACGTTTTTCTGGCGCGCGAGCGAGCCGAGACACGCGCGCAACAGTTCCTTCCGATTCCAGTTCACCACCACCACGGAGATCAACTGCCTATGCTAACAGGCGCCCGCCCGCTGGTGCTTGGTCCACTTTCCCCGGCGCGGCGCCTATTCCCTGCTATATTATGACTTTAGAGGCCGCGAACTTTCCCCCTATTTATGATACCCGTCGGCGACACGCTGCGCCGCGCACGACTGAAGCGCAATCTCGAACTGGAAGATATCTCGAACGAATTGAAGATATCTACCCGCATTCTCCAGGCGATTGAAAACGATCAGTACGACAAGCTTCCCGGCGGTGTTTTCGCCAAGAGCTTCGTGCGCCAGTACGCCCGGCTGCTCGGTCTGGATGAAGAAGAGATTGCCGGCCGGATGCAGCAGGCGATGGGAGCCGCGGACGAAATCTCGCAGTTCCCAGAGAGACCGAAGCTGCGGAGTGGGGTGCCGATTCAGGTGCCCAAGGTCGACAAATGGGAGACGGTCGGCGACAAGCGGTTCCGCTGGTCGGGCTGGTTCTCCGCCGTGGTTCTGGTAGCGGTGATGGTGGTCTGCTCGGCGGTGTATGCCTGGTGGCAGCGTCCGAAATCGCCAGTGGCCACGCAGGCCAGTCCCCCGGTGCACAGCGCAGTCCAGAGCGCACCCGCGTCCAGCGTGTCCGCGCCATCTCCGCCGCCCGTGGAACCCGTCGCGGCGCCCGCGCCGGTGGTGGAGCAGAAACCGGTGGAGCAGAAACCCGCGGAGCAGAAACCGGTGGAGCAACAGCCGGCCGAGTTGGCTCTAGCGCCCGCCGCGGCCCGGGTGACGCCGCCCAATCCCGATGCCACCGTGCATGTCGAGATCACCGCGGATGAAGCCGTGTGGGTGCTGGCGCGCGCCGACGGCAAATACGCGTTCTCATCCACGTTGGAAGCCCACACTACGCGCACCGTGGAAGGCGTGAAGGATGTCATGCTGCGCCTGGGCAATGCGGGTGGGGTGACGATTTTGCTGAATGGCAAGCCCATCGGCCCGGCCGGACCGAAGGGGCAGGTGCGGACGATTCAGTTCACTTCGGGCGGCTTCCAGATTGTGCCGCCCAAGCCGCCTGCCGCCCCCGCGGCGCCGGTCGAGCGTCTCTGACGCATCAAGGCGCGCTGCCGTTTGCGCTCCAGCGTGAGCAGCTCGCGCCGGCGCCGATGCTTGACGCTCTTATCCACTTTGTGCCAGAACTTGGCGAAATAGCTGACGGCCGAAACCAGGGAGAAAAAAACCACGCCCCACATCAGCGCCAAGCCGGCGGGCCGGAGCGCCGGGTGGCGTACGCTGGGCAGCATCACCGAAATGGCCACGACCTGGGAGAACATTTTGGTCTTGCCCAGATCGCTGGCCTTGATGATGTAGCCTTCGGCGGCGGCGATGCTACGCAATCCGGAAACGGCGAACTCCCGGCCGATGAGCAACACGGCCATCCAGCCGGGAAGCGCGCGAATCTGCACCAGCGAAATCAGGGCGGCGGAGATTAGCAGTTTGTCGGCGATGGGGTCGAGCAGCGTGCCAATAGTGGTGACTTGCTTCCAGCGCCGCGCCAGGTAACCGTCGAGCAAATCCGTGCCCGCGGCCACCAGGAAAATGGCCAGGGCCAACCAGTCATTGGTCACCCTCACGCCATCCACCTGGAACCAGAGGGTCTCCTGGACCAGCGCTGCCACCAGCACGGGCACGAAGAAGATCCGGAGAATGGTCAACGCATTCGGAATATTCATCGCCCAAAACCAACTATATCAAGAGCGTGACAGGCGATTCAGGTCCTTGCGGGGCAACCAATCCTGACTGCAGCCGGTTTTCAGCCGGGGGCTGCGAGTTCCAAGACTTGTGCACCGCGCGAAAAGCCGCCTAAAAGGCGTCCCCAGCGGCGATCCCAGGGCAAGATTGCCCGCCCCACGGCCGACGGCGTCTTATACTTATATTTCGCCCATGAATCTATCGCGCCGCCACTTTTTCCTCGGCAGTCTTGCACTGCCCGCTCTCGCCGCCCCCAAGCCGCTGGGTGAACAACCCAACGTTCTGCTGATCCTGGTGGACGGACTGCCCTCCTGGATACTGGGCTGCTACGGCAACCGGGAAGTGCGCACGCCCAACATCGACAGGCTGGCGCAGACGGGTACGCGCTTCCTGAACCACTACGCCTCCGCCCCGGTGGACGATAAGGCGCGCGCCGCGCTGCTTACCGGGCGCACCACCATGCAACTCAAGGACTCGGGCGAGGTCACGCTGGAAAAACTGCTCGGCGGGATTGGGTATGCGTGCGGCGCCAGCGTGGATGGCGCGGAGGCCGCCGCGTTCCTCGACGCGCAGAGCGCTGCCAAGCCATTTTTTCTGACGGCTGCATTCGCGCCCTACCTGGCCCCGCCGGACGCGGGCCCGTACGCGCAGGCGAAGCTGGACACGTTCGCGCGGGAGGCCGCGGCGAAGAATGCGGCGCGCGGCAAGGAGATGCTGGGGGCGCCGCTGTTGGCCAATCTGCGGCGCGTGGCGGCGGCCACCACGGCGCTCGATCTCGAAATTGGCGCGTTGGTGGCGAAGATCACCCGGAAGAAGCTGCTGGACCACACGCTGATCGTCTTCACTTCTCCGTGCGGATCGCTCTTCGGGAGGCACGGCTTGTGGGCATCGGGCGATGCGTCGGACCCGGTGAATATGTACGAGGAAACTGTCGCCACGCCGATGGTGTGGAGTTGGTTGGGGCATGTGGTGCCGCTGGCCGCCCGGCCGGAGATGGTCAGCGCCTACGACCTGGTCCCCACGATCTGCGATATCACCCCCGCCCAACTGCCGGAGCGCAATCTCTGCGGGCGCAGTTATCTGGCGCTGGCCGGCGGCAAGCCGCTGCCTAAGAAGCAGTCGTGGCGCAGCACGGTGTTCGCCCAGTACGGCGATACCGCGATGGCGCGCAGCGATCGCTACAAACTGGTCATGCGCAATGAGGGAAAGGCGCCCGGCGAGCTATACGACGACAAGGTGGACCCGCGCGAAAAGCTCAACCAGTACGACAATCCGCAGTTCATGACAGTGAAGGCTTCGCTGCTGGCGGAGTTGGGGAAGTGGCAGCAGAAGTACTCGGCGTAGGTTGTTCCGGCAGACGACGAACGGCTAAGGGCCGACGCAGGAATAACCTCACCTTGGCTGACTGGTAGAGGTGGCGCTCGCACTCCTGCGAGCCGCGTAGGCACCCATGCCGACGCCCGCTGCCCAGGGCGCGGATGCATCGAGTGGAGACTCGACGCTGCACGCAGGAGCGCGTGCGCCACGGCAGCAAGCGCTAAGTTACTCTCTCGCGGGGCCTGCTCGAGTGTGCGGCCCCCAGCTTCCCGGTTCACACGTAGTGTCTTCCCAGGCTTCGTCGTGACGCCGCGCACCTGGGCCAGACGGCGCGCGGTGTCCACCACGAAGGCCGGCTCGTTGCGTTTTCCACGATGCGGCACGGCGGCGACCATTACTTTTTCGGCGCGTAGGCCATCCGAGTAGGCAATCAAGGACCGCGCCTACAGGTTGGCGTCGCTTTCCAGGCTTCGCCAGAGGTACCAACTGGCCACGGAGCAGTAGGGTCGCCAGCGGTGGGCCATCTGCTCCATCTCTTCGGGGGTAGGGAGGGCTTCCAGATGGTAAGCTTTGCGGATCGCGTTGCGGATGCCCAGGTCGCCGGTGGGGAGAATGTCGGTGCGCTGGAGGGCGAAGATCAGGAACATATGGGCGGTCCAGACGCCGATGCCTTTGACCTCGGTGAGGCGAAGGATGACCTCGTCGTCGGAGAGGGCGGCGAGATCTGCGAACACAACCTTTCCATCGCGGGTGTGGCGGGCGAGGTCGCGGATGTAGGCAGTCTTCTGGGTGGAGAGCCCCAGGGAGCGCATGCGGGAGGGGCGGAGTTTGAGGATGGTTTCGGGGGTGACTACGCCCTTGGCGGCGGCGGAGAGCCGGCCGAAGATAACACTGGCGACGCGTCCGCTGAGTTGCTGGAAGACGATCGACTTGACCAGGGTCTCGAAATCCGGCGCGCGAAACTGGATACCATAATCGCCTACCTGTTCGATAATGGCGGAAAGCACCGGATCGCTGTGGCGGAGGTGGTGAATGGCTTGCTTCATGGTGAAACACGGACGCAGTTCGGTGCGTCCCTATTGTACAGGGATGCGAATACTTATACTTACCGTGCTCACGAGTGGCAGCCTACTGCTGGCGCAGGACCCGTTGCCCACCATTAAGATCGATGTGGATGTGGTCAACATTCTGACCAGCGTCCGGGATAAACGGGGCGCGCTGATTCCCAGCCTGCAGAAGGAGGATTTCATCATTCTGGAGGATGGCAAGCCGCAAACCATCAAGTATTTCACCAAAGAAACCGATTTGCCGCTGACCATCGGGCTGCTGGTGGACGTGAGCGGCAGCCAGCGGAACCTGATCGATATCGAACGCAGCGCGGCTTCGCAGTTCTTCCGCGACGTGCTGCGGAAGAAGGATCTAGCGTTCCTGATCAGCTTTGGGGAAGAGAACGAACTGCTACAGGATTACACCGGGAGCGCGCGCCTGCTGACCGAGGGGCTGAGCCAGTTACGGGTATCGTCAGGGGTGGGCGGGATCCATCCGGGACCGGTGCCGACAATGGGCGGGCCGCGGGGCACGGTGCTGTACGACGCGATCTTCCTGGCGGCGGACGAAAAACTAAAGGGCGAGGTGGGGCGCAAAGTGATTGTAGTGATCACCGACGGGGTGGACGAGGGAAGCCGGTTGACGCGGAACCAGGCCATCGAGGCGGCGCAGAAATCCGACACGGTGAT
>JANYJN010000366.1 GCA_025358475.1 Candidatus Solibacter sp. | reverse complement strand
AGTGGCGCCCGACGTACCCGCTCAACCCGCCGTCAGCCCCTGGCCTTCGGTGCACTGGTACGAACCGGCGCGCACGTTTTTGAACTCCTGCACTATGCCGCTGGGCCACTCGATCACCAGGCGGCTGGCGGCGTCGCGCTTGCCGAGGCCGAAGGTCAGCGTCAATTCGGATTGCGACAGGTAGCTGGAACCGGATTTCACCCGGCGGGATTGCGCGCCCTCGGGGGAAAAGACGCGGACCAGGGCGCCGATGGCGTCGCGATTCGATTTGGTGCCGGTCAGGCGCAGCCGCAGCCCGCGGTTGCCGGACAATTGCTCGTTGCGATAGAGATAGGCCGGGCCCTGGTTGGTGGTGATCAGAAGATCCGGCGATCCATCGCGGTCGAAATCGCCGTACGCCAGGCCGCGCGCCACCTTCGGGGAAGCGAAGGCGGCGCCCGCCTGCGCGGCCACGTCGCGAAAAACGCCTTTGCCTCCGTTGAGGAACAGGTGCGGAGGTTGCGCGTATCCCACATTGCCGTGAATGTGGCGGACGGTCTCATCGATGTGCCCATTTACGGCTACCAGGTCGAGACGCCCATCCAGGTCGATATCCAGAAACGCGCAGCCGAATCCGAGGCTGGCGCGGGAAGCCTGGCCCACGCCTTCCATCTGGGCCGCATCCTTATAAGTGCCGTCGCGGCCAGGGCGGTAGAGGGCCATCATTTCGTTATCGAAGTTGGTGATGGCGATGCTCTCGGCGCCGGAGTTGTCGAAATCGGCAGCATCCACGCCCATGCCCGCGCGCGCTTTGCCGTCCTCGCTGAAGGCCACGCCGGCGTGCACGGCAACGTCTTCAAAGGTGCCATTCCGCAGGTTGCGATAGAGCTTGTTGGGCTGCGTGTCATTGGCGATCAGCAGGTCTGGCCAGCCGTCGCGGTCGTAATCCAACAGGGCTACCCCCAGCGATTTCGACGTGCTGTCGAAGATGCCGCTCTTCGCCGTGACATCTTCGAACGTGCCGTTGCCGCGGTTGCGGAAGAGCCAGCAGGTTTCGCCGTGATAGGCTTCGGGCGTGCAGTATGACTTGCGCTTGCCATCCACGCTACAGAAAACGTCATGCGCCGCGGACCACTTGACGTAGTTGCAGACCAGCAGGTCCAACCAGCCGTCGCGGTCGAAATCGAACCAGATGGCCGAGGTGCTGAAGGCGCCGCGGCCTCCCAGCCCGGCCTTCTCGGTGACGTCGATGAAGCGGCCGCGGCCGTTGTTCTGGAAGAGGCGGTTTTGGCCCACCGCGGTGACCAGCAGGTCGGGGAAGCCATCGTTGTTGTAATCGCCGATGGCCACGCCCATGCCGTACATTTCCACCGCCAGGCCGGCGCGCTCAGTGACGTCGGTGAAGGTGCCGTTACGGTTGTTGCGGTAGAGCCGCATGGTGGTGCGCTCGCGGCGCTGCCCAGCGTTGTCGATGCCCCAGCCCATCCCGTTGACCAGCAGAATGTCCAGCCAGCCATCGGCATCGTAATCGAAGAAGGCGCAGCCGGGGCCCATGGTCTCGGGCAGATACTTGGCGCCGAATGCCCCGCTGTTATGGCGGAACTGTATGCCGGCGGCCGCGGTAACGTCGGTCAGGCGGAAATCCAGGCCAGGCGGGTTAGCGGCCAGCGCTCGCGCGGCGGCGCCCGCCAGGAAAGTGCGGCGCGTCACGCGATGCTCACCAGGCCCTGGCGAATGGCATAGACCACCAGTTCGGCGGTGTTGTGTATGCCCAGGGTCTGCATGATGTTGGCGCGGTGCACGGCCACCGTGTTGACGCTGAGCGTCAGCACGATAGCGATCTCTTTGTTGGATTTGCCGTGCACGATCAAATGCAGTACTTCGAGCTCGCGCGTAGTCAACTGGGGCGGCGGCTGCCCGGCCGGTTGGGCCAGCGACCCCAGGCGCTGGTCCAGCACCATCTTGCCGGCCGCCACCTGCTTCACCGCGTCCACCATTTCCAGATCCATGGCATTCTTCAGAATGTATCCGCGCACACCGGCCTCCAGACAGGTGCGTACATACGAAGCCTCGGCGTGCATACTCAGGATCAGGATGGCGGTTTCTGGCGCCGTGCGCAGAATGTGGCGCGCCGCCACGGCGCCGTTCATGCTGGGCATGGCGAAATCCATGACCACCACCTTCGGCCGGAGTTCGGCGGCGAGTTTCACGGCCTGGTGACCGTCTTCGGCTTCGCCGACCACGGTGATCGCCGGGTCGTCCTCCAGCATGCGGCGGAAGCCACGCCTTACCAGGCTGTGGTCATCCACCAGCAGGACGGAAATGAGCGGTTCAGTCATGGGTCTCCTGAATAGTGGCGGGTACGGTGAGCCGGACCAGCGCGCCGCCGGAGCCGAGGTTCTGCAAGTCCAGCAGGCCGTTCACCAGTCCGGCACGCTCGCGCATGGAGACCAGGCCCATGCCGTAACCGTGCGAGCTTGGGAAGCCAACGCCATGATCTTCCACTTCGAGCACTACGGATTCCGGCAGATAACGCAGGCGCACCGCCGCCCGGTTGGAATGCGAATGCTTGGCGATATTGTTCAGCGCCTCCTGCATGACGCGATAGAGGTGTATGGCGATAGCGCGGTCGAGATCGCGCGGGGCGCCGGACTTCTCGTAGTGTACCTCAATGCCCGTCTGCTTCTGGAAGCCGGGCAGATATTGATCCACCGCGCCTTCGAACCCGATTTCGTCCAGGATCACCGGATGCAGCGCGTGCGACAAGGTGCGCACCTTATCGAGCGTGGACTGCACGATTTCCTGTACCTCGCGCAGGTCGGTGCGTAGCGAGTCGGCGTCGGCAAGACGCCGGCCGGCGCGCTGCAGCATGGTTCCGACCGCCGTGAGGATCTGGCCGAAATCGTCGTGCAGGTCGCGCGAGATGGAGCGGAAAGTGTTTTCCTGCATGGCGATCAGTTGCTGCGCCAACTCGCTGCGCCGCGCCGAAAGCACCGCCACCTCCTCAAACAGGCGCCGGTTATATTGCACCATGTAGAGGCTGGTGAGCAGAATCAACACCAGCATGGCCGCCATGAACAGGTAGACGTTGCGCTCCACACCGGCATACACGGCGCGGATGCGGACCGCGGCTTGTTGCTCAGATTCGTTGTTCTGCACCAGCAACCGCGCCACGGCGGTGCTGATGGCTTGCTGGCGCGCCTGCAGCGAGAGGCGGATCAAGGTGCGGGCTTCGGCCTCCTGACCGCTTTGGGCGAGCGCGAAGATGCGGTCGAGCGCGTCCCAGAATTGGCCTAGCGAGTCGCGCAGGTACTTGCTCTGCTCGGCATCGCGATCCAGGGGCGACGACTGGGCTTCGCGCGCCATGGCGTCTTCCAGATCGATACGCAGCCTGCGGAATTGTCCCTGCCATGCCGTTAGGGGATAAGGCTCGCTGCCTTCCAACATGTCGCGCATGGCGAGGCCCAGCGAATTCAGGTTGTTCTGGATGCGCAGCAGGAGGAGGGAATCGGCTCGATTGCGGTCGATGATGCCCACTTGCAGCCGCTCCAGGCCGCGGAGTTGCATGACCATGTAGCCGGAATAGAGGGCCACGGCGGAAAGCGTGATGCCGAGGCCCGCCAGCAGACGGACAGTGGGAGATCTGGGTTGGGACATACCGGTCTTACGAAGGGAAGCCTACCATGGTTGACCGGTGGCTGTCACAGGCGCCGCGTGCGGAGGGCGGCGCGGGCAATCGTGCCCCGTGCGGCATGCTTGCCCGTCTCCGGGTCGTCCGCGCCTTCCACGGGCTGTTCGTGCGCGGAAACTACGTTCAAGGCCATTAACGCGGTCCAGGCCGGAGTTAACACGTTGCGGCTGCGAGTGCCCTAACACTATTCACGAGAGTTACGCGGCCCGCAGCATGCCATTCACCACACATACGTGGCCATAACCAGCGGATGGCCCGGTACGCGATTCACCACGGGAACGCGCAGCACGATCTGCAAGTTCTTCTTCTGCCAGTTGCGAGGGAACTTCCCCACGGCCTCTGAGAAATACTCCGGATTGCTAAGGAACTCGCCCGCCGCCATGGTGCCGTACTGGGTGATGCCGGCGGCGATTATGACCGGACGGTCGGTAGTAGTATCCAAAATGCGCGACACGATGGCGTAATCGTTCGGAACGTCCCAGTTCGGCCAGGCCCCCGTCAGCGTCCATTCCCGATTCTCCGGATGCTGGCGATCCAGGACCATGTCGGTCTCGTGTGCGCTGTCCTTGCTGAAGGTAAAGCGCAGTTGGCCAGCGGTGCGCAGAGTCCACGGGTTATCGAAGGCGCCGATCAGCACGGCGGGGGTGTCCCGCAGGTCCGCAAACGAAGTGGAGTGCTGGCCGCGGACGCGGTAGGGTTTGCGATACCGTTCCAACACCGACGAGAGGCGCATGAGACATTCGGCGTCGCCCAAGGCCACGTACCGGTCCCACAGAATGATAAGATCCTCCTCCCGAATCGTCCGGTGTGCGGGCGCTGCGGAGGGCGGTTGCGGGGAGCCGAAGCCCTGAATCGCGTCCTGAGCCTGAGTCGATCGCAGATTGTACGCCACCGGCTGACCGACGCAGATCAGCACCGTCCCGGGAGACTTGAGCACGGGGCCCCAAAGCTGATCGAGATCGGTGTGCCCCCCCCATCTCTGAAACGCCAGGGTGAGAACCAGGGCCGCCAACGCGACGGCGGCGACGCTTCCAGCGATCACCGCATATCGCTTGCGAGGGCGCCCGGGCGCGGCCACGTCCTCAACACCCACTACCGCCGTCACCGCCGCTACCTCCGCGAGCTCCGCAACACCCGGTCCGCCCGAACCGTTGAAGTGGAATTCGGCAATATACGATCCGGAAACCAGTTCGATGCGGACATCGGATTCGTGCCCGGCTTCCTGGTAGTACTGCGCCAGTTTCTTACGGATCTCAGCCGCACCCGCGCGAACGATGGGGTCCTGGCTGGTGTCGTAGTCCGGTGCACGCCCGAACACTTCGATCCCAAGAGTTCGCTCTTTTAAGGAACTGGTGTCGCCGGCCAGTGTCCGCTCCGTGATATGCCGCAGCAGGATCTGGCAACGGCGGCTACCCCGGAACAGGTGGCTGCCCAGTACCTGTTCCAACAAA
>JANYJN010000333.1 GCA_025358475.1 Candidatus Solibacter sp. | reverse complement strand
CCAGCGTGGTGACCAGGACCACCCAGTCGAGCGAAGTCATCGATAGAACCGGGTGAACAGGTAGCAGGCCGAAATAATCAGCACGACGTAGATCAGCGTCGCGGTGTAGACCCGCCGCCAGGTGCGTAGAAACGGCGGCGCCTCATCGGGCACATCGCGAGTATGCGGCATGAACGGAGTTTATCACGCGCCGCATACCACGCCCGCCCGCTGCGCCATCCGGCCTGACGCCATCAGGCCAATATCAAACGGCGTCCCTTGGGCTCCGGGATCGGATCGCCAAATTCGTTGGCTCTATCGCCTCCGCCCCTACGCCACCAACTCCCCAACCATCACCGTCACCGCCTGTCCGCCCAGCAGCACCCGGTCGCCCCGCACCTGCACCTTCACTACCCCGCCCCGCGCCGAAGCCTGGAACGCCGTGAACTGGCTCTTGCCCAGGATGCCCGCCCAGTATGGCCCCAGCGCGGTATGCGCCGAGCCCGTCACAGGATCCTCGTCAACCCCCGAGCCCGGTGCGAAAAAGCGCGACACGAAATCGAACTCCGGTCTCGAAGAGCGCGCCGTCACCATCACCCCGCGTACCGGCACCTTGCGCAGCGTAGTGTAGTCCGGCGAAAGCGCGCGCACCATCTCCTCGGAATCCACTTCCACCAAATAGTCGAAAGCGTTCTTGCCCACGAACTTTGCCCCGGCGATACCCAACGCGGGCAGCAACTCGGCCGGCGCTTCGGCCGCCACCGCGATCTTAACCGGGAAATCCAGCTCGATCCAGTCGCCCCTCCGGTCTGCCGTCAGCAGGCCGCTGCGCGTGTGGAAGCGCGCCTGCCTGCCCTCCGGCACGTGGCCGTCCTCCCACAGCACGTGTGCGCTGGCCAACGTGGCGTGGCCGCACAGATCCACCTCCAGCGCCGGCGTGAACCAGCGCAGATCGTAGCCATCCTCCCGCGGAACTAGAAAGGCGGTCTCCGACAGATTCATTTCGCGCGCCACCTCGCGCATCCATTCCTCGGAGGGAGCCTCCCGCAGCACGCACACCGCCGCCGGATTTCCCGCAAACGCCCGGTTGGTGAAAGCATCCACCTGCACGATTCGAATCGCCATAATCTTGCAGCTTAGCGCATTTTCGAAACTAATCCCGCCATCCTGTAGTCCAACTACCAAATGCTCTCCCGGTTCGCCAGAATACTCTTCTCGGCCGGCCTGCTGGTGGCCCTTTGGGGCCTGAGCACGGCGCGCCGCCCCGACGGCCAGGTGTGGGTCCATCCCTCGGTCGCTCCATCCGACGCGCATCCCGGTCCGGTACGAATCCTGCGCTTCTACGCCAGCGTCGGAACCCTCGCGCCGGGGCAGACCGCACAACTCTGCTATTCCGTGGAGAATGCACGCCTGGTGCACATTACGCCCATGCAGAGCGCATGGCGCGCCCTGGATCGCTGCTTCGACGTCGTGCCCGAGCACACCACCCACTACACCCTGATGGCCGAAGGCTTCGATGGTACCGTGGCCGCCAGTTCGCTTACGCTTCCCGTGCAAAGCCCGCCCGCCGCCAGGCCCTCCGGCCTTCAGTATGCCGTGCGCCGCAGAATCACCACCTCGACCCACAGCCGCACCAGTTCATGAAGCGTCGTGGCCAGCGACCGCACCCTGAAAAACTGCGATTTTCCGTACAGCCGCGCGTAGTGGTGTACGCCGATTTCCACCACCCCGCAACCCGTCATCTCCAGCTTGCGCACCAGCTCCACGCAGATCGTGCCGCTGGTCGAAGTCAAATGGATTCGCTCCAACAGCGCGCGCCGGATCAGACGGTAATCGCAATCGATATCGCGAATGCGTATGCGGAACAGCAGCCGCGCGCAGAAGTTGTACGCCTTGCCGATCCATATGCGGTGTGCCGGGTCGTGCCGTTCCAGCTTGTAGCCGTTCACCAGGCCCGTCTCGGGCCCCACCAGTTCCAGCAGGCGCGGCAGTTCGCCCACATCGTACTGCCCGTCGCCATCGGTATAGAAGACGAATTCTTTGCTGGCCGCCGCGAATCCGCTGCGCAGCGCGCCGCCATAGCCGCGATTCTGCGGATGCGTGACCACCTTCAGGCGGTGCCCGTACAGGCCGCGCAACCCCTCCAGCACCGCCGCCGTGTCGTCGCCGCTGCCGTCGTTCACCACGATGACTTCGTAATCCACCACGTGGGCTGCCAGCGTCGCGAACGTCCTGGCAAGCAGCACGGGTAGCGACGGCGCATCGTTGTAGGCCGGCAAGAAAACGCTCAGCCATGCGAAACCGCCCGTCCGCTTCATGCTCACATCTTCTCACCGATCAGCACCAGCGATTGCCCCGCCGGCAGGTTATACCCCGCGCCCAGCCACGCCGCCTCCATCGCCAGCGGCGCGTGCAGCAGCCGGTCCAGCCACCGCGCCACCGGCTGCACGCCGCTCTCGGCCGGTTGGCGCAACAGCGGCTCCCACAGCCGGAACTTGACCAGTGCAATCGGCAGCAGCAGGGAGTTGCAGTAGCTACAGCGCAAAACCCGTATGCCCGCGCCCGCGAACAGATCCATCAGGCGGCGCCGCGTGAAACGCTGCCGTTCGTGGGCGAATTCCCCGTGGCGGCTGCGCAACATGTCCAGCGCCGATGTGCGCACCACCACCAGTCCGCCACGCCGGGTCACCCGCGCCAGTTCGCGCGCCGCCGCATGTTCGTCGCCGCGCGGCAGGTGCGCCAGCACGTCCACCGAAATCGCCAGGTCGAATGTCCCCTCGCCGAAGGGCAGTGAACGGATGTCGCCCTGCACCGGGTTCCCCACCCCCAGCTCGCGCGCGTAACGTAGCCCATCGCCAGAGAAATCCAGCGGCACGATGGGCCACCCGCGCTCGCGTTGCAATAATTGCGAGAAGTAACCCGTGCCACAGCCGGCTTCCAGCGCGCTCGCGATCACGCGCCCCTTTAGATGCGGCTCCAGCATGCGGAACAGCGCCGCCCGCATGCCGCGGTACCACCAGAAGGTCTCCTCGGATTGGCGGATATTGACAAACTCCGCCGGGTTCATGAAGCCGCTCATTGGCATCTACGCCTGTGGGATAAGGCTTCGCCTTGTCCAGCCGAGCGAAGCTCGGGCGTCAAGCGCACCAGGGAAGGGCGGTATTCCGTCGCCGCCGGAAAGACATCTGAACCCGGAGAGCGCAAGACCGTTTTATCTGTGTTCATCCGTGTTCATCTGTGGCCATTTTGCTTTCTTGTTCTTCCGGCGCTTCCGGCGCATCCCCCAGCAAGCGCTCGTAAACCCCGCGCGCGGCCCGCTGCGCCCCAATCTTCTTAGTGCGCGCGTCGGCCTGCCCGCGCCACTCCTTGCCCACGCTCACCTCGATAGTGAAAGTCTTGGAATGTTCCGGACCCTGCTCGTGGAGGGTCGCGTAGCGAGGTTCCGGCAGTTTGCGCAACTTGGCTAAGTCGCGCAACGCTTCTTTGAAGTTGGTGACCGCGGGCTGTATGTCAGTGCCCGCCTCCCGGTCGAACACCATTTGGCCGTCCATCACCTGTTCCACGATAAACTCGCGCGCCGGCTCCAGGCCCCCATCCAGATAGATGGCCGCGATGATGGCCTCTAGCGCATCCACCAGCAGCGTCTTCTTGTTGCGTCCGCCGCTCATTTCTTCCCCGCGGCCCAGTTCCAGGTATTCGCCCAATTCCAACCGGCGCGCCACTCCGTGCAGATGCGCGGCGCTCACCAGGCGAGCCTTCAGCGTGGAAAGCTCGCCTTCCTTGTACGATGGGAACCGGCGGAACAGCACGTCGCTCACTACCAGACCCAGCACGCTGTCCCCCAAAAATTCCAACTGCTCGTTGTCGTTCACCTCGGTTAAGCTGCCGTTGCGCGTTTCCGAGGCCAGCGAACTGTGGGTCAGCGCGCGCTGCAGCAATTCCGGGTTGCCAAACCGATGCTTCAGTTTCAATTCCAGAAGTGCCGGCTCCGCGCGCATCAGCCCACCACCGCGGTGCGGCAGGCTTCAGCCCAATGCCACATAGTTCTCCCACTTACGAACGGTCTGCCCTGTTGGTGGGGCGGACCCCAAAATCCCCGGCCGACGCCCCCGTCGGCTTGCTGGCGCCTTGCAAAATACCGATATCGTTGTTCCGGATGCCGGAAGCGGGCGTCCCGCGCGGACCACGGGGTCCGCCCCACCACTTCCACCCGCTTGGCAGCTCTGGCAAAAACTATGTGGCATGGGGCTTCAGCCTGCCCACGCCCATTGGCGGCATTCTGTCCCGGATGTGCTTTCAGCGCCGCCACCGCTAGAAGCCCTGAAACAATCGCGCAAATCGCCTGGTGGACGGACGTGATCGTCTGTCCCACGTTGCTATCCAAGTGCTTGCGCCTGTGTGGGGCAGGCGCTTTCGCCTGCCAACCAATTCTTTCACAGCTTCTTGGGGAGCGGTTCGCGGCGATTAAACTGGTCATTGCCCCACCGTCCCTCCGCCCCCATCGCGCCGAGCCCGCGCGATCCTCGTCCGCCGATGTGAAATCGATCAGCATAGTTCCGGCCGGCCTCTCCACCTGCCGCTGTGAATATTACCGTATCTCCCAGGCCAGTCCATTGTGGGCCGGCGCGCGGCGCGGCAATTCCGCGTTGCTGAACTTATGCTTCCGTTCCCACTCGGGAAGTGCGCCCCGCGCGCATCTAAGGGATAACTATTTCGCCGCCGGCGGCGCGCCCGGAGCCTTGCCGCCTGCCTTGACCGCGGTGTTGCGAATCTGCCCTGCCACGGTCTTCACTTGCGCGTTTACATCCGGGGCCGCAACCGCTTTGTCGCACCAGACGATGGCTTCGTCATTCTTGCCGCCGTTCTGTAGCGCCAATGCCAGGTGCACCATGTACGCCGGTTCGGGGACCGAAGCGATGTCCACGGCGCTCTTGAACCCCGCCGCCGCCGCATCGTACTTCTTGCGAACCAGGTTCGCCAGACCGATGGCGTCGTAGGCTTCCGCGGCGGTACCCTTCCTGGCGTCCGCCCACTGCTCGTCGGTGAACTGCGCACTCGGCTTGGGCAGCGTCTTCGCCACCTCGATCAGCAGATGAGCGTACTTTTCCGCCTTGCCCAACTTCTCTTCGCGGTCCAGATCGTTTTCTCGCGTGTGCGTGGCGTAGTACTTAGCCAGCATCAACAGGGCTTGGGAATCCTGCGGGTTGCCCTCCAGCACGCGGTCCGCGTAGATCTCCATTTTGTTGAAGTCGCCCTTTCTCTGGTAGGCGTCTGCTTCGATGTTTAGCGCGATGCCCTTGTATTCGGTGTCGGCGAATTTCGTGAGCAGGTCTTCCGCCAGTGCAATCGCCTTGTCCGGGTCCGATTGGGGGGCGCTAACCACCCCTACCAGGGCGTTCCAGGCTTCCATTTCCGACTTCGATTGAGCCTTCAGCGCCTTCGCTACCGGCATCTGTCCCGGAGCTGCCGCTTTGGGGGCCGGAGCCTGCGACATTAGGCACGTTGCACCGGCGCCGATTGCCAACAGGCCCGTGAGTATCGTTCGTTTCATGCGTAAAACTCCTTCAAGTTTACTTACTGCTTTTTCTTGGCCAGTTCCAGGCCCTGCTTCGCTTCCTGGCGCGCCTTGTCGCTCGCGCCTTCCAATTGCAGTGCGCTTTCGAAATACTCCGCTGCCCGCTCCGTCTCGCCCGACGCCACCGCCAGCCGTCCAAGATACACCAGGACCCATCCCCTGTCGAACGCCTCCGGTTCCGATTCCAGCGACTTCTGGAAAAGCCGTTCCGCCGCGTCCAGGTCCTTCTCCAGCAAAGCGATCCGCGCCAGCCCATAGTACGCCGAGGCGTGCATGCTTCGCTTCTCGGTACCCTCCAGCGTCTTCAGGAAAAGCTGCTTGGCTTTGGCCAGTTCGCGCGAACCATACGCCTGCTCGGCCTCCTCCAGCGTCTTGGCCGCCCCCGTCGCCGCCGGTGGAGGCGCCGGCGCTGCGGTCTTCACCACCGCGCCCGGCGCGCCTTCCTTGCGGAATTCCACTCCCGTCAGCCGCCGGTCTTCCGTCACCAGATCGATCGCCTTCATCATCTCGGCGTAATACACGGACATGGAGCTTTCCTGCTTCTCGTAAACCGGCAGCGCCTCGGAGAAATACGGCGCCAGGATGTACCCCTCGCGCAACGCCTCCTGGATCGTCCCCGGCTTGCGGTCCAGCCGCGATTCCACCGCCTTGATCAGCGATTCGGTCACCAGCAGCAGGTAGTCCTGTTTGAAAGCGTCGCTCAGCGCCGGCGCCCGCATGGCATGGTCCACCAGACTCTTCTTGCGGTTCAGGATTTCCTGGTTCCGCGTCGCCAATGGGTCCAGCAGGTAGTGCAGGTAGGCGTGCCGTATATCGAACGTGCGCGTGTCCGGCGAGGGCGTCACCACGATGGTGTAGTTGTCGCTATAGCTGCGCGTCTGTATCTGGTTGGGCGCCGCCTGCAATTCGATGAAAATCTGGAACCGCCGGTTCTTGAACCCCGACGTCATCTGCCGCAGGTACCCGTTGACTCCCAGTACGGCGTTGGTCACCGGCTCGTGGTAGCGCGCAATGTACTGCTCGATCGCCGGCAGCGAACGCTTCCACAGGTCCTCGATGTTCGCCTCCTTATAGAAGGCCGCCAGCAGGGGCGAAAGCTCGCGCAGCGGCATCGCGTCGGGAGGAACTTCCACGTCGCGTACGGCGAATTCGAAGGACGGCGGCCCCTTGCAGGACAGCGCGAAGGAGATGTACTGGCTCAGTTCCTGCCCGTCCGTCCGCTTGCGGTGGCTCTCGAAGAACTCCTTCAGCGGTCCCAGCGACGGGATCTCGCGCTTGGACAGTTCCGCCTGCACCGCGAAGCGGATCGGGTGGTTATTCGGCGACGACAATTCCGCCTTATACCCGGCCGCATTGATCGCCGCCATCACCGTGAACAAACTCGGGCTGGCATCCAGTTGGCCGCTATCGGCGGGAGTCGCCAGCGCCGGAAAAGCTGCCAGCAGGAGAACCGTTAATGCGTGTCGAAGCAATTGTTGAAACCTTGGAATGTACTAGTTTAACCCAATGCAGTCCGCGATGCCGAAATCGCCAGATGCTAGACTGTTTTTGCGGCTCGCGAACACGCTCAAACTCCGGTTTGGCCTGTTCGTGCCCATCCAATTAGCCATGAAAAAACGACAGAGCAAGCTATTGACGAACAACGGCAAGGCTTCCCACAAACCAGAACGTGTGTCTTTTTCGTTAGAAGACCTGATCGAACACCGCCGCCTCAAGATCTCCAGTTGGAAGCACCTCCGCAATACGCGCCTGCTGGTAATCTTGTCCTCGCCGCTCATTTACCTCTGCGTGCTCCCCTTTTTAGCGCTGGATGCTTCGGTTGCCCTCTACCAGTTTGTCTGCTTTCCCATCTACGGAATTCCCAAAGTCCCCAGAAAAGACTACCTGGTCTTTGATCGGGGGCTGCTGGCCTATCTCAATACCATCGAGAAGGTCGGATGTGTTTATTGCTCCTATGCCAACGGCTTGCTCGGCCTGATTACTGAAATTGCGGCGCGGACGGAGCAGCATTTTTGCCCCATCAAGCATGCTCAGCGATTGGCTGCAACGCCTTCCCGATACGCCAAGTATCTGCCGTACGGAGACGCCCGAGCCTACCGGGAGCAGTCAGACGCCGTAGCCCAGGCCTATAGCGACATCGCGCCCGACACCAAGTAAAGCTCGGCGGATCCCGCCCCGGCCAACACCCCAGGTCACCCCAACATTTCGCCATTTTTGACTGAAAATAACACACTTCCCACCAACCACGCTTTTTCCCAGAGCTACGCTGAAGGTGGCATGACACTCTCGTCCATCCAACCGCCACCCCCCCGTGGCATCCCAAATCCAAGAAATACCGAGCGAACCCATTTTTCCTCCCAACCCAAACCAAACACAGCCGCTTGCCCCGCCTGGAGGCGAACCCGCGCCCCCCCGCAATCCCCGTCCTCTCAAGGCTCCTCTTTGCGTCTTTGCGCCTTGGCGAGAAACCTTCCTTCCCCGCCCGCAGCTTGCGCAATCCCGCCGCTGGCTGGTATCGTCGAGGGAGATACCCCCCACTCCATGCAATCTCCTGTTCTCAGTCGGGAAGAAGAACTTTACTGGCTGGCATTGAAACTCGTCCCGGGTCTGGGCTCCAGAACTTCCGGAAAACTGCTGGATCGCTTTCGCACCCCCCAAGCCATCTTTCGCGCCTCGCGGACCGAGTTGGAGGGCGCGGGCGTCAGTGGCGCCGTTGCCCAATCCATCGCCAGCGGCTGCACCTTCGACGACGCCGCCACCCAACAGGAAAAGATGGCGCAGTGCTCCACCGTGGCGGTCACCATCGGCGATCCGCGCTATCCACCGGCGCTGCGCGAAATCTTCGATCCGCCCGTCCTGCTCTTCGCCCGCGGACGCGTCGAACTGCTCCAAACCTTATGCCTCGGCGTGGTGGGGACGCGCCGCCCGACGCCCTACGGCTTGGCCGTGGCCGAGCGCCTGGCGAGCGACCTGGCGCACGCCGGCCTCACCATCTCTAGCGGCATGGCGCGCGGCATCGATACCGCCGCCCACAAAGGCGCCCTCGCCCGCGGCGGCAATACCGTGGCCGTGCTGGGATGCGGCGTGGATGTCGTCTATCCTTCGGAAAACCGCAGGCTGGCGGCGGAACTGGCGGTCAAGGGGCTGATTATTTCGGAATTTCCCATGGGCGCGGTGGCATTCCCGCAGAATTTCCCCATCCGCAACCGCATTATCAGCGGAATCAGCGTCGGCGTGCTGGTGGTGGAGGGCGCGCAGTATTCCGGCTCGGCCATCACCGCCAAGCTCGCCATGGATCAAGGCCGCGAGGTGTTCGCGGTGCCTGGAAATATTACTTCCAAGCTTAGTTGGGGCCCTAACCTGCTGATTAAACAGGGCGCTCGCCTCATCCAGGATTGGAACGATGTCATCGCCGAACTGCCTCCCGAATCCCGCCGGCATCTAATAGATAAGGGCCGCAAACAGTTGCTCGGCGGCCAGGATGAAACCATCGGGGGAGATCAAGCATCCTTATTAGGTGAGCAGGCGCCGGAGTTGGACGCCATCGCTCGCCGGGCACTCGCCGCTCTTCAGGTGGATGCTGCCATACATTTGGACGATCTGCTTGAAAAAGTGGAAGATACGTCCCCTTCGGAACTCATCGCCGCACTTTTCGAGCTCGAGATGCTGGGCCTGGTCAAACAACTGCCAGGCAAGAACTTTGTTAAAGTGTGGTAACGTCGTCAGGGTAATTCGCGTTCGTCTGTCCAGCGGCGGTATGCGCCGCATTTCGAAAGTTTCCTATGCCAAAAGCTCTGGTAATCGTGGAATCGCCTGCCAAGGCGAAGACCATCAACAAATACCTGGGTAAAGATTATGTCGTCAAAGCTTCGCTCGGTCATATCAAGGATCTCCCCAAGCGCGATCTCGCGGTGGATGTCGACAACGGTTTTGAACCCCACTACGAAGTCATCGAGGGCAAGAAGAAGCTCATCGCCGAGCTGAAAGCCGCCGCCAAAAAGGTGGATGAAATCTACCTCGCGGCCGATCCCGACCGCGAAGGCGAGGCCATCTGCTACCACCTCCAGGAAGAACTGCAAGATAAGAAGGGCGTCACCAAGATCTTCCGCGTGATGTTCAACGAGATCACCAAGAAGGCCGTTCAGAAGGCCTTCGAGACGCCTACCCAGGTCAACAAGAATCTGGTGGACGCGCAGCAGGCGCGCCGCGTGCTCGACCGGCTGGTGGGCTACAAGATCTCGCCCCTGCTCTGGGATAAAGTGCGCCGCGGACTTTCCGCCGGCCGCGTGCAGACCGTCGCCCTGCGCGTCATTGTGGAGCGCGAGCGCGAGATCCGCGCGTTCCTGAAGAACGAATATTGGACGGTCGATGCAGACCTGCTGGCCAAGAAGAACCCGGTGCTCAGCGCCCGGCTGATCCGTGCCAACGACGAAGCTCTGGAACTCGGCAACCAGCAAGTCACCGATGCTTTAGTGGCCGATCTCGCCGGCGCCGGCTACACCGTTAAGAGCGTGGCCACGCGCGAGAAGAAGCGCAATCCGGTGGCGCCCTTCATCACTTCCACCCTGCAACAGGAATCGGCCCGCAAGCTGCGTTTCAGCGTGAAGCGCACCATGATCCTCGCCCAGCGCCTGTATGAAGGCATCGAGATCGGCAAGGAAGGCGCCGTCGGTCTCATCACCTACATGCGTACCGATTCCACGCGCGTCGGCGACGACGCCATCGCCGACACGCGCCAGTACATCGCCGAGCGCTACGGCCCGCAGTTCCTGCCCCCGGGCCCGAATATCTACAAGGGCAAGAAGGACGCGCAGGACGCCCACGAAGCCGTCCGCCCCACCTCCATGGCCTATGCGCCGGAAGTGGTGGAGAAGTACCTGGCCGAAGACGAGATGAAGCTCTACCGGCTGATCTGGAACCGCTCCGTGGCCAGCCAGATGATGCCCGCGCTCTTCGATCAGACCACCATCGACGTCACCGCCACGGGCAACAACGGCGTGGAGTATACCTTCCGCGCCACCGGCAGCGTTCCCAAGTTCGACGGCTATCTGAAGGTCTACCAGGAAGGCAAGGATCAGGTCGATGAGGAAGACGAAGAGCTGAAGCACCGCCTGCCCGCCGTGGCCGCGGGTGAACTTCTGCGCTTCAAGGCCCTCAGGCCAGAGCAGCACTTTACCGAACCGCCTCCCCGCTACAACGAAGCTACCCTGGTCAAGCGCCTGGAAGCCGACGGCGTCGGCCGGCCCTCCACCTACGCCTCCATCCTCTCCACCATTCTGGAGCGCGAGTACGTCAGGAAGGAAGGCGGCCGGTTCACCCCCACCGAACTGGGCATCATCGTAGCCGGCCTGCTGCTGGAGAGTTTCGACGATATCTTCGAGGTGAAGTACACCGCGCGGATGGAAGAGGAACTCGACGAAATCGAAGAGGGCAAACTCGACTGGCGCGTCGCCATGGCCGAGTTCTACCAGCGCTTCGATAAGGATCTCAAGCACGCCGAAGAGCACATGACCGACATCAAGCGGATGGAAGAACCCACCGGCGAGATGTGCGTCAAGTGCGGCAAGCCCCTCGTCATGAAGTGGGGCAAACACGGCAAATTCATCGCCTGTACCGGATACCCCGAATGCACCTACACGCGCGAACCGGACAATAGCGATGTGGAAGTCGCCGAGCAGGGCGAAGAGGAGTACTGCGAAAACTGCGGCCGCCCCATGGTCTTGAAGAAGGGCCGCTTCGGCACCTTCCTGGCCTGCTCCGGATACCCCGATTGCAAGACCACCAAACAGATCGGCGGCACGCAGAAGAAGGACACGCCGCTCGACGAGAAGTGCCCGATGTGCCAGAGCAATCTGGTCATGAAGTATGGCCGGTTCGGCGAGTTCACCGCGTGCAGCAATTACCCCACCTGCAAGTACGTCAAGCAGAAGACCATCGGCGTCAAGTGCCCGGAGTGCTCGGAGGGCGAGATCATTGAGCGCCGCTCCAAGAAGGGCAAGACGTTCTACGGCTGCAACCGCTACCCCGACTGCACCTTCGTCGCCTGGGGCAAGCCCGTGCCCGAGAGGTGTCCCGAGTGCGGCAGCCCTTACATGGTGGAGAAGTGGCTCAAGGCGGGCGCCGTGTGGCAGTGTCCGAACCCGGAGTGTAAACACAAGGTGGACGCCCCCGTCGCGGCCGAAGTCACCGTCCAGTAAATCGGCCTTTAAAACCTGAAATTCGGTACAATGGGGCATGAGTCTCTTTAAATGGAGCAGTGCGCACTCGGTTTATTTGCCGGAGATCGACGCCGAGCACCGTGCCATCTATCGGATCGGGGACGAATTGCACAAGGCACTGCTGGCGGGCGCCGCTCCGGCCCGGCTGCAACCCATCGTGGCGAATCTATTGGAAACGGCGGAGCAGCACTTCCGCCACGAAGAGCGTCTCATGCGCGCCATCCATTACACCTCCTTTGCGTGGCATAAAGGGCAGCACGACTCCACCCGCAAACGTTGGAGGGCGCTGGCCAAGCGCATCGCGGGCGGCGATACGGATGCCACCGGCGAACTGCTCCAGTTTCTCTCCGAATGGCTGCGTGGCCACATCGGCGTGGCGGACCGCATGATGAGCGCCCGCCTGCGCAACTACCTGCGCTTCAACACGTCGCTCGCGTCGTAGGAAGTATCGATATTCGTAAACCGCTTTGCAAAGCGGAATTGGCCGGCGAAAGCGCCTGCCCCACCGCTGTATGCAGCCGAGTTGCTGCGCGCGCGGCTCCGATCACAGCCGCGGCCAGGGTACCCTCTGGGGCCGGGAGCGTGCTTCTTCATCTCCTCGACTTACCGGCTTCGCTTCCGGGTAGTCACCACGAAGGTGCGGCCCTGCCCGAGTTGACCGCTCATGCCCAGATCGCGTGCGTCGTAACAGGCGGTTTCTTCGAACCCCGCAAGGCTCAGTGCGGTGTCGATTTCTCCGGTGGTGTAGCAGCGTTCGTGCACCACCACGTCGCTGCGCTTCCACACCCCGTCGAGCAGCCGGAACATGGTGATGCGGCACTGCGCCAGGCGCGTCCGCGGATCGAAACCCGTGCCGGAGAGCACCAGCACGTGGTCGTCGCGCACCAGGGAGAAAGCATCCGCCCAGTTGGTGTGGTAGGCGGATTCCAGCAGCATGTCGAAGGCGAAAGGCGCGCCCCCCTTCAGCGCCGCCGCGGTGCGTTGGAACGCCGCCTGAAGGGCATCCTCCGTCAGGATGTGGTTGAGGCTGTCGAAGGTAGAGACGGCGCCATCGAACTTGCCGAGCACTTTGAACTCGCTGGCGTCGGCGACGTGGAACGCGGCGGTGGGCACGTTCTGGCGGGCGAGAGCGATCATTTCCGCGGAGGCGTCGATACCCGTGACGCGGAATCCGCGGGCGGTCAGCAATCCGGCAAGGTGGCCGGTGCCGCAGCAGACGTCCAGAATCCGCCCGTGGCGCAGAACTCGCGGCAGCCAGATGCGCTCCAAAATGGGGAAGGCGAGCCCGTGGAACTCCTCGTTCCAGTAGCGATTGTAGAACCAGGCGAAATCGTCGTAGAGCGCCAAATGCAAGCATGGCATACTGGGGGACAATGCGGAGAATTTGGTGGCTTGCCGTGAGCGCGGTTGTGACCCTGGCGCTGGGCGGATGCTCGTCGCCGGACGAAAGCAAAAAGGCAGCGGCGCCGAAACCCGCGTTGAAAGCGGAGAAAACGCCGGACGTGTTCCAGGCGGTCTTCGATACTTCGCGAGGTCAGGTGGTGATCGAGGTCCATCGCGACTGGGCGCCCGTCGGCGTGGACCATTTCTACTGGCTGATCAAGACCGGTTTCTACGATGGGGTCCGGTTCTTCCGCGTGACCCGCAACTACGTGCAGTTCGGCATCAACGGCGACGCCACGACCAACGGTTTGTGGTCCACCGCCAGGCTGCCCGACGACACGGTGAAGCAGAGCAACGTCAAAGGCACGCTGAGCTTCGCGCACCTGGGAGCCAACTCGCGCACCACGCAGTTGTTCTTCAATATGAAGAACAACAAAGACCTGGATAAACAGGGTTTCGCGCCGCTTGGCAAGGTCATCGCCGGGATGGACGTCGTGGAGCGCCTCTACAGCGCCTACGGCGAGGTGGCGCCGCGCGGCCAGGGGCCCGATCCGACAAAAATCGAGGTACAAGGCAATACATATTTGGATAGCAAATTTCCTCGACTGGACTACATCAAAAAGGCGACGATTCAGTGATATATTAGTAATGGCTCTGCCCCCGACACGAAGGGGACCAGGAAGTTATCAATACAGGGTCAAATTGAAACGACGCGGCCCGGCGGTGAAACATCCGCCGGGTTTTTTTTGTGAATTTCCTGCAAGCTCCAGACGCGGATGGGGTCGCGGAGGCGGGCGGCCGCGCCTTCGGCGGCGGCGCGGGCGCCGCTCATCGTGGTGATGCAAGGGACGCGGTAGGTGACGGCGCTGCGGCGGATGGATTTCTCGTCGGCGAAAGCGGACGCGCCGGCGGTGGTGTAGATGGCCAGTTGAATGTTCCCGCCCTTAAGCAGATCGACGGCGTTGGGACGGCCTTCATTCACCTTGAGCACGGTGCGGCAAACCAAGCCTGCATTGCGTAGCGCGGTGGCGGTGCCGCGAGTGGCGGTCAGCGAGAAGCCGAGACCGGCGAACCGTTTGGCCACGGCGACGGCTTCCACTTTGTGATGGTCGTTGACGCTGATGAAGACCGTGCCCTTCTCAGGCAGCGGGCTGCCGGCCGATATCTGCGCCTTCAAGAACGCTTCGCCGAAGTTAATGCCGACACCCATCACCTCGCCGGTGGAGCGCATTTCGGGGCCGAGCACAGGGTCCACGCCGTGGAACTTGTTGAACGGGAAGACGGGCGATTTCACGAAGACCTGCGGCACGGTGAGCTTGCCCGAAGAGAAGCCGTAATCCTTCAGTTTGCGGCCCCACATCAGGCCGGCGGCGATGTTGGGCAGCGCCACTCCCGTCGCCTTGCTGACGTACGGCACGGTGCGCGAGGCGCGCGGATTGACTTCCAGCACGTACACCACGCCGTTCTGGATGGCGTACTGCACGTTCATTAGACCGACGACGCGGAGCGCTTTCGCCAGGCGGACAGTGTAGTCCTCGATGGTGCGCAGGCTTTCTTCGGAGAGCGATTGCGGCGGCAGCACGCAGGAGCTGTCGCCGGAATGCACGCCGGCTTCCTCGATGTGCTCCATGATGCCGGCGATCAAAACGTCGGTGCCGTCGCCGAGCGCGTCCACGTCCACTTCGATGGCGTCATCCAGGAAGCGGTCCACCAATACGGGGCGCTCCTGCGAGAAGGTCACCGCCTCGCGCATGTACTGGCGCAGCATCTCCTCGTCGTAGGCGATCACCATGGCGCGGCCCCCCAGCACGTAACTGGGACGCACCAGCACCGGATAGCCGAGGCGCGCGGCCACCGCGCAGGCTTCCTCCACGCTGGTGGCGGTACCGTTTTCGGGGCACGGAATTTTCAGCCGTTCGAGCAGTTTGCCGAACAGCTTGCGATCCTCGGCCAGATCGATGTCCTCGGGATCGGTGCCGATGATGGGCACGCCGAGGCGCTTCAAGGGCAGCGCCAGATTAAGCGGCGTCTGCCCGCCGAACTGCACGATGACGCCATCGGGCTTTTCGGTATCCACGATGTTGAGCACGTTCTCG
>JANYJN010000270.1 GCA_025358475.1 Candidatus Solibacter sp. | reverse complement strand
TGCAGGTGGACGGGATCAACTGCGAGGCGGCGCTGGCGGGCTTCCTGATCGTGATGAAGAATCAGGACGTGCCGGGGGTGATCGGCCACGTGGGCACGGTGCTGGGGAAGAACAGCATCAACATCGCGAACTTCGCGCTGGGACGGCGGGAGGGCACAGCGGAGGCGGTAGCGATTGTGTCCACCGACGGGCTGGTGCCGGAGAGCGTGCTGGCGCAGTTGAAGGAGAACCCGGCGGTCAAGTTCGCGCGGAGCGTGGAATTCCGGGGGTAGGAGGGGGCGGCAAGGCTGGGAGTAGGGGCGGCCGGAAAGGGGGAACCACGAAATTATCACATATGTTCGATGCAAATGGCGCGGAAATCTCGTCCACGGGTGGTATACTGTGATCACGCCACGAGAGTGCTATGATCGTTTCATTTTCCGTATCCAACTTTCGGTCGTTCTCCTCCGAGGAGACCCTCTCGCTCGTCGCCAGCAACCGGCTTTCCGGCAGCCACGACGAGCACGCGGTTCCTGTCCCGGATTCCAAAGAGAAAGTACTCCGGACGGTAGTTCTCTACGGGGCTAATGGCGCGGGCAAATCGAACCTCTTCAAAGCCCTCCGCTATCTGAAGTCGGTTGCAGTAGAACCGCGTGGGAAGAACAGCAGGACTGGAAGGAAGCCATTCCTGTTCGCTGAAGCACCGGGTGAACCATCAACCTTCGACTTGCAGTTCATTCAGGCTGACAAACACTACAGGTTTGGCTGCAAGGTTGACGATGACCGGATACTCGAGGAGTGGCTTTTCCAGGTTGTAGGGAATCGACAGCGGCTGATTTACGAGCGCGCCACGAGCGAGAATGGTAAGGTGGTGGTGGACGCCAGCGGACTCAAGGACGCTGGCGAAAAGGTGCTCGCACTGGCGACTGTGGGAGGGCCTCAAAACCAATCTTTCCTGGCAACGGTCAACGCGACATTGGAACCAAGCGACTTCGGTGCGGCGTTGGCCCATGTTCTGACTTGGTTCACCGGATGCTTGGTTCTGGTTGGCCCAGATGCAACTTTCCTCGGACTTGGGCACCTCCTGGATTCAGATACAGATTTCTTGTCGTTTGCAGGCGCTTACCTCAAGTCGGCCTCGACCGGAGTGGACCGTTTGGAGGTCATCAAAAAGGAGATCTCCAAAGATGAGGCCGGCAAATTGCTGCCCGATGGCCTGGCTCCCAAGGTGCTCCGTAATTTGGGCGAAGACCAGAATGGCGCACTAATGCTCGACGACGGCAAGGAACTGGTGGTCGAGCGCAAAGGCGATGACCATTTCTATTTAGTGGACGTCCAGGCGGCTCATGAACACAAGACTGGCGAGGCGGTCCGGTTGGAACTCAGCGAAGAGTCCGATGGCACTCGCAGGCTGCTGAACCTGATCCCCGCACTGCACAACCCGCGGTCTGCTTATGTCTACTTCATTGACGAAATAGACCGCAGCCTGCACCCGATGCTCGTCAAGGAGTTCTTGGAATTCTTCCTCAAGTCGAAAGGTTGCGCTTTTTGTCAGATCATCGTCACCACACACGAGTCGAATCTGTTGGATCAGGATCTGCTGCGCCGCGATGAGATCTGGTTCGCCGAAAAGGACCGGGCAGGAGCTACTAGGCTGTACTCTCTGCTGGATTTCAAGGTTCGCAACGACCGCGACATCCGTAAGGGCTACTTGCAGGGCCGTTTCGGCGCGGTGCCATTCTTGGCTGGCTTGGAGCGTCTTCTGCCAAAGGAAGAACGGCAGGAATGAGCCTCAACCAGCGACTGCCGCGGCCGCTTAGCCGCGATGCCGCGCACCTGCGGGACGACCGTCTGTTTGTCGTAGCCTGCGATGACACTTACGCGCCGAAGCAGTATTTCGATTTCTTCCGACTCCAGCATGTGCAGGTTCATGTTGTAGCAACGACCGACGGCTCTTGTGCCGCCGCGGATGTCCTCGACCGCCTGTTGCGCTACAAACGTGAGGCGGAGGAGGATGATGAGCTTTGGATGTTACTCGACACCGACCACTACACGCAGGGCACCCATCTTCCGAGTTTTAGAGGAGCCTTGAGTGAAGCCAGACGGCAGGGAGTTAACGTGGCTCTCAGCAAGCCCTCGTTTGAACTATGGCTGCTGTTGCATCACGTGGCGGAAACGGATCTAGGCGAACTGCCAGCCGCGAGGGACGTCGAGGCGGCGTTGCGTGCGAAGCTTGGGCAGTACAACAAGACAAACCTCAAGCGAAAGCACTATCCACTGACGTCCGTCTGCGATGCCAGTTGTCGAGCTGAGCGGCTGGACGCCACCGTTGCGGGTGGCGAGATTCCGCTTGAGAACACGACGAGGGTATATCGGCTGTTGAAAGCCATCGCCGCGAAAGCGCATCCGCGCCAACTTCCTCCCGAACTTCGCGGCTTGCTGCCGTAGATAGTACGAGCAAGTATGCGGATCGGATTACTCCCCGCACGTCTGGCTGGCGACAGCAATGGGCGGGGTCGTGTCAACTTAACTTGCCAACAAAACCGTTGCTGACATTTGGCGGCCAGATCCTCCCTGACGCCGCAGCGTTTACGAATACAGCGCGCGGCGGCCGAGTTGATGGTAAAGCCGGAGCGGGCGATTACGGAGGTCACCCCCTGTCGGTCTCCAGGGTCGATGCGTATGGAATCGGTATACGCGCTGCGCTTGTCGTGGCGCTCCACGCTCTTCCCAGCCGCGCTGCCCGGCAATCTGCATGGCATTGATCCGGTTCACCCGGTGCGACGTGGAGCACGCCCGCCAAGCCCGCGTTGCGCAGCAGGCTGGTGGCGTTGTCGGCGATCTTGCCGAAGTAGTGCAGGCGAACGGTATGCGGATTGCCGCTGGCGATGTGCGCGGCGAAGTTGCCCAGGCGGTCCGCCAGCGTGGCGTAGGGGCCCAACGCGCGATATTGCTCTGGCGTGAGCGCGGGCATGTTGACGGCGTTGATGGCGATGCCGTGGGTGAGGTATTCCACCACCTGCTCGGCAATGCGCACGCCGACGATTTCCTGCGCCTCTTCGGTGGAGCCGCCGATGTGCGGGGTGGCCAGCACGCCATCCGCCGCGAAGAGGGGGAAGCCGGCGGGGGGCGGTTCCTTGCTGTAGACGTCCAGCGAGACATCGGCCACCTTGCCGCTGGCGAGAGCCTCGACCAGCGCGGCCTCGTCCACCAGTTCGCCGCGCGCGCAGTTGACGATGCGCA
>JANYJN010000250.1 GCA_025358475.1 Candidatus Solibacter sp. | reverse complement strand
GCGCCCACCACGGCCACTCGCTTTCCCATGCCGACCGGCGTATCGTAGAGCGGTTGCCGGTGGCCGCGCATCAGGTTGACGCGCGTCAGGAATTCGTTGGCGGAAAACACGCCGTTGAAGGCCTCGCCGGGGATATTGCCGAACTTCGGCGACCCCGCGCCCGTGCCCACGAACGCCGCCTGGTAACCCATGTCACCTAACAGCTCCGGGATAGTGAACAGCTTGCCGATGATGGTGTCGAGCTTGATCTCCACCCCCATCTTCTTCAGGTTTTCGATTTCCGCGTCAATGATGATGTCGGGCAGGCGGAATTCGGGGATGCCGTATTTCAGCACCCCGCCCGCCACGTGCAACGCCTCGAAAATGGTCACCGATACGCCGCGGCGGGCCAGTTCTCCGGCGCACGCCAGGCCCGCCGGACCGCTGCCGATGATGGCCGCGCGCTTGGTTTCCGCCACCGCCGCCACCGCCACCTGGTCCCACCCGCGCCCCATGCCGGCATCGGCTACGAACCGCTCCAGGCGTCCGATGGCCACCGGTTTGAACTTGAGCCCCACCACGCAGGTGGCCTCGCACTGCGATTCCTGCGGGCAGACCCGCCCGCACACCGCCGGCAACGCGTTGGCGCTTTTCAGTATGCGGTAGGATTGCTCCACGTCCTTGCGTGCCAGCGCCGAGATGAAGCCGGGGATGTCGATGCCCACCGGGCAACCCGGAACGCAGCGCGGCTTCTTGCACCGCAGGCAGCGTTCGGCCTCGTGCAACGCGCCGTCCAGATCCAGGCCGAGCGCGACTTCGTTGAAATTGTGTACGCGCGCTTCCGGCGGCTGGTGCGGCATGGGCGCGCGCTCCGGCGGAATGGTCTTGATGTTCTTGGGGATGCGCAGGGCGGGCGTTTCGGGTATGGCCACCGGCAGTTGGCACGCCGCGGCCAAACGCTCCGGTACGCCGTCGTTGGTCTCAGGGAACCCGGCGAGCTTAGCCGATTCGCCGCGGAACCGCTCCATGGCGGCCTTCTCTTCGCGCGCGAAGCGTTTCTGCCGCAATTGCAGCTCGTCGAAGTTGACCAAATGGCCGTCGAAATCCGCGCCGTCCACGCAGGCGAACTTCATTTTCCCGCCTACCGTGACGCGGCAAGATCCGCACATCCCGGTGCCATCCACCATGATGGAGTTGAGGCTGACGATGGTGGGAATGGCGAAGGGCCGGGTGACTTCGCAGCACGCCTTCATCATCGGGATAGGCCCGATGGCGACCACTTCGGCGACGTTCTTTTCGTTGGCCAGCACGTCGGCCAGCGCGTGGGTGACGAAGCCGTGGCGGCCATAGCTGCCATCGTCGGTGGTGACGATCAGGTGGTCGGAGCACTCGCGGAACTGGTCTTCCCAGAACATCAGGTCGCGATTCCGGAAGCCCACGATGGAGACGGTCCGGTTCCCCGCCTCCTTGTACGCCCGCAATTGGGGATAGATGGGCGCCACGCCGAGTCCGCCGCCTACCAGCACCACCGTGCCTTCGAGCTTGCGTATATGGCTCGGCAGGCCCAGCGGGCCGATGAAATCGAGGATCGTGTCGCCCTCACGCAACGCCAACATTTCAAAGGTGGTTTTGCCTACCGCCTGGACCACCACCGTGACCGTGCCGCGCGCCACGTTGAAATCCGCCACGGTCAGCGGAATCCGTTCCCCATGCTCGTCAATACGAGCCATGACAAAGTGTCCGGGACGCGCTGCTCGCGCCACATCGGGCGCTTTCACGTCCCAGAGGAAAGTTGTCGGACCGAACTGTATCCTACGACTGATGAGAAACACCACACCCCCTGGAAGGAACATGGTAACAAAATTCAGGAGAAACGGGTCTTTAGGGCTGTCGCCTCGGGGTGTGGCTCTCACGCGAAAAATGCAAATTGGTCTCCGGAAGGCCAATCACGTGGGAGAGGGAAGACGCCGCCAAGGCACTACTAAAAGAGAAAGCACCACAGTGGATATGCTTAGCGGCCAAGCGATCTGCGGCTGGCCGAGTGTCGCTCCCAGGGGCGACCTAAGAAGCACAAACCAGAAGATGGACAACCCGAGTCCGACGCCCAACGCTACCCATGGCACTCGATTGCCTGGAAGGAAGCCGGTGAGGACAGCGAAACTGGCAAGAGTGAATGGCACGGCCACAATTAGATCGACTAGATAATGTTCACCCAGTCCGAGTGTGGCCAGAAGCGTGAGAAACAGGAAGAGTCCCGCGGCTACTCGCACCCAATGCCGTTGCCCGTAAGTCCACCATAACAACATTAATGCCCATGCGGCGTGAAGCGACGGCATGGCATTTCGCATCCCTGGAGGCAAATGGATTGGTTCAATGGTTAAGGATAAGACGGGAGGTGGGTTCCAGGGAAATTGAGCTGGAAACTGGTAGATCGGTCCCATAGCTGGAACAGCCGAATAGCATAACCGGCCAACAACGCCGATAAGTGCAAAGTTCGCCAGCATGAGCCATCGGACTCGGGCCGTCCCCTTGAGACTGGCGAACAGTAATAGCACGCTGAACGTGAGCGACGCGTATACCAGGAGACAGAGGGCGCGCAGGGGAGGCAAGCGGCTGAAAAGCCTTCCAACTGCGAAGCTGAGTTGTCCACCAAAACCTGCGTCGAATGCATAGAGATATCGATCAAAGGTGATGGGGAGGGAGGCACTAATCCCCACCAGGAGCAGACGCGAAACCAGCACTGCTACATACAGCCCGAATACGGCAAGCAACCCGTGCCGCGCAAGGGTGCGTTTTTCCGCTTTCTCCCAAATGGAAACGGTCATCAGACAGAATATCGCCGCCAACCCTGAGGCACCCGCAATAATCCTCATGCTGTCCGCGATCAGGGCACAGTTTCCGGCGTACGCAACCGGCACGCACAAAACACCGGCGGCAACCAGAAACAAAACTAAGCCTCGCCTTGGAGGCCGTATCGCCAAATAAATTGGTACGGCGCCGGCATGTACAGCTAGCAGGGTTACGTTCCAGATAGTAAGTAATAGATAGCCGCGTAATACGCTGCGCAGCGGGAGATATCCCCCTACACAAATGATGACAACCAGCACTCCGGCCAGTACGATCTCCGTACGACTCAATTTCCGCGGCGCATCCAAGTGGCAAGTGTCCTAAAGGCTTATTTACCGCTCAAGCCCCGATCACGATCTGGATGTGGGCGCGCATCCCTTTCCGCTTGTCCATTCGTTCCCGGTCCCCGCGTTTCCAGAATTTGCGGAAACGATCTCGAGTGCTCTTCAAATACCTCACGCACAGCATGGTAACCCAATGCGGCGGCTAGCAGAAATACGCCTGCGGCGCCTCCAGAAAAGACCCTTCGGGGCAGCCGCGCGGAAAGCCCTGGAACTTCGACATGTTCGATTTACGGCATGATACGCGGCTGGCATTGGGCGCGGATTCGACTTGCCGGAGGGCCTGGCGCTGCTTCTCCAGCCAGGCGAACAATTCTTCGAAGCTCACCACCTTCCAGCAGGCACAGGCCCATGGCCGGCGCTGCGTAGTCCGCCCCTTCAACCCAAGATCAGGACTCTGATGCAGATTATCACGATGGAATCCGGTCGATTGAACTACGGACGGCAAACATGGGTCTGTTAAACTGCAATTTACCGCCGATGAAGCTATCCATCCTGATGCCGGTCTACAACGAGCGTACCGTTGTGGAGCGGTGCATCTCGCTCGTCCTCACCGCTCCCCTACCCGAAAACATGGAGCGGGAACTGGTCATCGTGGACGATTGTTCCACCGACGGCACCTTCGCCATCCTGGAACGGCTGGCCGCCGCGTTTCCGCAGATCCGGCTCTACCAGCATCCCGTCAATCGCGGCAAGGGCGCCGCCGTCCGCACCGCCATCGAAAAGGCTACCGGCGATTTTTCGCTGATCCAGGACGCCGACCTGGAATACGACCCCAGTGAGTATCCGCGCCTGCTGCGCCCCCTGCTGGATGGCCATGCCGACGCGGTCTTCGGCTCGCGCTACCTCGCCGGCGATCAATCGCGCGTTCTGCCCTTCTGGCACTCCATGATCAACAAGGGGCTCACCCTGGTTTCCAACATGTTCTGCAACCTCAACCTGACGGACATGGAAACCTGCTATAAGGTTTTTCGTACGGATCTACTCAAAAGCGTTCCCATCCGGTCGGACCGCTTCGGCTTCGAGCCGGAGATCGTGATGAAGAGCGCCAAGCGCCAATTCCGCATCTACGAAGTGCCCATCAGTTATCACGGACGCACTTATGAAGAGGGCAAGAAGATCGGCTGGAAAGACGGCCTCAAAGCCTTTGCCGTGATCTTCAAGTTCTGGCTGATCGACGATCTCTACGCCGCACCTTACGGCCGCGGCGTGCTCAACAACCTGACGGGGACGCCGCAATACCTGCGCTGGCTGGCAGTCAAGCTGCGGCCCCACGTGGGCGACGAAGTGCTGGAAATCGGCGCCGGCATCGGCAATTTGACCGCCCGCCTGATGTCGCGGCGCAAGCTCTACGTTGCCGCCGAGAAAGACCCGCTCCACCTCCACGCGCTGCGCAACCGCTTTCTGCGCACGCCCAACGTGGTCGTGCAGCGCATCGATCCTGCGAACGCCAGCGATCTGGCCGGCCTGGAAAACTGTTTCGACACCGTGCTTTGTCTCAACGTGCTGGAGCACCTGGACGATGACGGGCGCGTGCTGGAATCGCTCGCCGCCACCATACGGCCCGGCGGCTCGCTGGTGGTGCTGGTGCCCAACGTCCCGGGCGTCTACGGCTCGCTGGATCGCAAAATGGGACACCACCGGCGCTACAGCCAAGCCACCATCCGGCAACTGCTGACCATGCATGGCTTCGCCATGGAATCCGTCGGCAGTTTCAACAAGGTGGCGCTGCTGCCCTGGTGGGCCTACGGTAAGTTATTCCACGCGGGCAGAATCAGCAAGCTGGTGCTCAAGATCTTCGACAAATCGGTCTGGTTCTGGCGGCGGCTGGATGTCCTGATGCCGTGGCCCGGACTCTCCCTGGTGGCGGTAGGCCGGAAGCCCGCTTCCCCGGACGCACCGGTCTCTTCCATGGTCAGCCACGAGACCACGCGCGATGTCAACTGACAAGCGCCGCGGCATCTTCTTCGATCGCGACGGCACCCTCATGGAGGACGCCCACTACTGCGGCGAACCCGCTCTGGTCAAGGTCTTTCCCGGCGTACCCGCAGCGCTCCGGCGCCTCAAAGATGCAGGCTTCGGCGTCTTCGTCATCACCAATCAGAGCGGCATCGGCCGGGGTCTGATCACCGAGGCGCAATACCGCGCGGTGCAGGAGGAGTTTTTGCGCCAGGCGGGCCGCGATTCGGTTGACGCCTCGTACTATTGCCCGGACGCGCCCGGCGTTCCGTCGGATTGCCGTAAACCCGAACCAGGTATGGTGCGGGCGGCGGCCGCGGCGCATCATATCGACTTGGGGCGATCCTATTTCGTGGGGGACAAGTCCGCCGACATCGAATGCGGCCGCCGCGCGGGGACGCGCACGGTGTTGGTGCTGACCGGATACGGGAGCGAGCAGCATTGCGCCGCCGACCTCACGTGCCGCGACGCGGTGGAAGCGGTGGAGAAGATAATTGGCCGCCGATGAACGCAGATGAACGCCGATAAGACAACATATTGCTTATCCGCGTTCATCTGCATTCATCAGCGGCCATTATTTGCTTAATCCACTCTGGGGTGCGGATCTCATTCTCTTCCAGATCCAGCCTCCAGAGCACGCCCTCCTCTGCCCGTTCCGCCACCTCGAAACCGTGGCTGGCGTAGAACTCCCCAGCCGGCGCATTCTTCCTCGTGGGCTGGAACCATCCTTGCAAGGCCTTCGCTCCCCCCTCCCGTGCGTCCGCGGCCAGGTGTGCCAACAACGCCGTCTCCAGCGTGCGCCCGATCACCCGGCAGCTCATCAGGAAGGTATCGATCTCGCAGACCTCGCCATCCATTCGCGCGATGGCGACGCCCACCAGGCCGTTATCGGCATAGCGGTCCTTCACCCGCAGGCTCCACACCCGCCAATTGGACCTGGCGGCCATTTCGGCAATCTGCTGCTCCGTGTAGCGCCGCGTCGTCAGGTTGAACTGGTTGGTCTTCTGCGTCAACTGCGACACCCGCGCCAGGGTCTGCGCGTTCACCGGAGCGATCTCCACCACCTGTTCCAGCCCGCGGTAGAAATCCTCCTTGGAGGTCACGCTGCGT
>JANYJN010000235.1 GCA_025358475.1 Candidatus Solibacter sp. | reverse complement strand
GCAACCCCTTGACATTCTACCGGTGGAGGCGTAGGCTTCTCCTAGAATGTCTACTGATCGTGTCGAGCTCCTCCAAGGTACGCTGGACTTGCTGATTTTGCGGACGCTGCTGACGGGGCCGTCCCATGGATATGCCATCGCCCGAGCAATCGAACAGAACTCCGATGACGTTTTGCAGATCGAGCAGGGCTCCCTCTATCCGGCGCTGCACCGGCTGATCAAGCGCGGCTGGATCACGGCGCAGGACGGCCTTTCCGAAACCAGGCGCCTGGCCAAGTTCTACCGGCTCACGCCAACAGGGCGGAAGCAACTCGTGGTGGAAACCGGAAAATGGGAGAAACTGGCGGGCGCGATTGCACGGATCTTGCGGCCGGCCGAGGAGGGGAAGGCATGAACCTGCGGCGGCGGATGGAGGACGGTCTCGCGCGCGACATCCAGGACCACATCGAGCTGGCCACGCGGGAGAACATGGAGCGCGGCATGGAACCAGCCGAGGCGCGATTTGCGGCTCTGCGGAAATTCGGCAACGTGGGGCGAGTGACCGAAGAGACATACGCCGTCTGGCACAGGATGACGCTCGATCGGCTGCGTCAGGACGTGCGCTACGCGCTCCGTGGTCTGCGCCGCAATCCCGGCTTCGCGGCGATGGCGATCCTGACTCTGGCGCTCGGGATCGGGATGAACACCGCAGTATTCAGCGTGGTGAACGCGGTGCTGTTGCGTCCGCTGCCGTACCCCGACGCCAACCGGCTGGTCTGGGTCGCCAACCGCATCGAGCGCTTTCACCTGGAAGCGGTGGGAGGGCCGGATTTCCTGGACTGGAAGGAGCAGGCCAGGTCGTTCGACCGGCTCGCCAACTACAGTTATGGCGGAGTAACACTCGGCTCCGGGGCCGATGCGGAACAGATCGGAGTGGCGTCGATCTCACCGGATTTTGCATTGATTACCGGCGCGCGGCCCGAAGCGGGCCGCCTGTTCGCGCCCGGGGATCGCCACGCGCTCCTGCTGACCCACAAACTATTCGAGCGGAGGTTCGGAGGCGATCGCTCCGCCGTGGGGCGGACGGTGATGGTGGACCGCGTCCCGTACACGATCGCGGGAGTGCTTTCGGAGGGCTTCCGGTTTGCCCTTCCGACGGATGCCGATTCGCATGACATCGAGGCGCTGCGCCCGTCCGACGTGACTCCGCAGAACCAGACGCGCGGCGGACGCATGTCGATCCTGAACGTGGTCGGACGGCTCAAGCCGGGCGTCACAGTCAGCCAAGCATACGCCGAGCTCGACACGATCCAGCGCAACTTGTGGCGGGACGACCGTAGCGGTTTTTACAAACTCATGAATCTCGTCGTGGTGCCGCTCCAGGACCGGCTGGTCGGCAATTCGCGGCGCGCGCTCCTTGTGCTGTTGGCCGCCGTGGGTTGTGTGTTGCTGATCGCGTGCGTGAACATCGCCAATCTGCTGCTGGCGCGGGCCACGGTGCGCCAGCGGGAGATCGCGGTACGGGCGGCGATCGGCGCAGGGCGGGGCCGGATGATCGCGCAGGTGATGACGGAAGGGATGGTGCTGGCACTTGCTGGCGGCAGTGTCGGCCTGCTTCTCGCGCGATTGGCGCTGGCGGCCGTGGTGCGCCTGGGCGCGCAGGCGGTGCCGCGGCTTGGCGAAACCACGATCGATCCGCGCGTCCTTGGGTTTACCCTGCTAGTCGCTTGCGGCACGGGCCTTCTTTTTGGCCTAGGTCCGGCGCTATCGCTCAGCCGGGCCAACCTGGCGGAGGTGCTGAAGGAGGGCAGCCGGACGTCATCCGGCGGGTCGGCGCCTTTGCAGGCACGTCGCATTCTAATGGCCGGTGAAGTCGCCCTCGCGGTCGTGCTGCTGACGGGCGCGGGCCTGCTGCTGCGCAGTTTCTGGCGCATGAACGTGCGACCGGCGGGGTTTGCACCGGACCGGACGGTCAGCATGAGAGTCTCCCTCGGGCGTAGAGAGGCGGCAGATGAAGTGCTGGCCCGGGTTGCCGCCGTGCCGGGCGTGGAAGCTTGCGGGCTGAGCAATGCGCGGATGCGCGGCTTCGTCGAGGCCGAAGGCATTCAGTTTCCCCCGAACCAGGTGCCGCAGACGGTGTTCCACACGGTTTCGACCGGGTATTTCGGCGCCATGGGGATGCGGCTGGTCGAAGGGCGATGGCTCACCGATCACGAGCCCGCGCCCGTTGCCATGGTGAACGAGTCGTTCGCGCGGAGGGTCTTCGGCGCGGCCAATCCGATCGGCCGCCGCATCCGGACCGGCTCCGGTGGCATGAGGGTCGACCAGGGCGGAGCCGCAATGCCGCGGGACACGATGGCCGCGATTGTTGGCGTCGTCGCGGACCTCCGGTACACGAAACTTGACGAAGAGGCGGGCGCGGAAGTGTATGTTCCGTATCGACAGGCGAACGCACTGCTGGATGTCAACGTGATTCTGCGGGCCGAACGCAGCCCGATGACGGTGGCTGCAGCAGCGCGCCGCACAGCGGCGGCCATCGACCCGACCCGTCCGGTCTACGATCTGCAAACGCTGGAGCAGGCGCTGGCGGATTCGATCGCGCCACGCCGCTTCAATCTGCTGCTGCTCGGCCTCTTCGCGGGGGCCGCGCTGCTGTTGGCGCTGGTGGGGATCTACGGGGTGATGTCGTACGCGGTGACGCAACGGACGCACGAGGTCGGAGTCCGGATGGCGCTGGGGGCCGGCCGGCAGCAAGTGGTGCGGATGATCGTGCGGCAGGGCTTGCTGGTGGCGGCGGCCGGCATGAGTGCAGGCGTTGCGGCAGCGCTGCCGTTGGCGGGCATGATTCGCGGCATGTTGTACGAGGTGTCGCCATCCGATCCGTGGACGTTTGCGGGTGTGTGCGGCATTCTGGCGGCGGCCGTGGCTGCCGCCTGCTGGGTACCGGCACGCCGGGCGGCCGCCGTGGACCCGATGGTCGCCCTCCGCTACGAATAGAGAACCTGCTATGCCGGGAAAAACGGCGCCTGATCGATGCGCATCGATTGGAGCACCTGCCACCCGTTGTCCTGCTCGGGATCGCGATTCACTCCGCGAAATAATCCTTGGGCTCGAGCCCAAGGTGCTTCAGCCTCTCCCACGCGTCGTCTTCCTCATCGCCACGCTCGTCCGTGCCGGGGAGAGACGTCTCGCGGACCAGGAGGCCACATCGCGTCCGGATGTGCTGCGCCGGTGTGGTCCTGGCCTGGCGAGCATCGCCCGCCAGTTGCTCGTGCTCCTCCCCGGTGACCGCGATCGTGATGCTCCTGCGCTCCAACGCGAGGGTCGGGCGGCGCGCGGATGACGTGCGGCCAGCCATCTCGGTGCCGCGAGTCAGCCAAGCCGCCCAGCCGCAGGCGGTCCTCACATACGCCGGGATGGTGAGGCTGGCCTCCCGTGCCCGCGCGTCGAGGTCCAGCCACTCCGCGCCGTTGACCTGGATCGTCACCGCGCGTCTCTTCGGCGTTGCCACATCAGCCTCCTCCACCAGCGTGCCACATCCTCAGGGAGCATCGAAAGCCTTCGCCCTATATAGGGGCTTGGAAAAACTTGTGCTTGGCTCATGGCGTGAGCAAAGGAGAGGTGTTTTTGGAAGGCGGTAACTGTACGCGCGTACGTGAAGCACGTGAATGACCAGCACACAAACGGAGGTATCGCGTGGACTCCAGTTGATGCCTCGAAACCCGGAGTCCAAACGGAGTCCAAATTTCTCACGGTTGCACTCTTGGAGTCCAAATGGCGTCCAAATCGCAGGGCTGTAAGTCTATGGAAACACTAGGAAGTGATCTGTAAGTTGTTGATAAAACAACCGTGTCAAGCAGGCGCTCTAACCAACTGAGCTACAGGCCCGTTTGGGTGGGTGAAACTTCGAGTATATCACGCCGCACGCGCCCTACTCCAAAAGCGAAAGGATGGTTAAAGGCGCGTTGCCTTCCAGACGATTATTGACGAACAGAAACAGGAACTGCTTGTTCTCCCGCGCGCGCCCGATCAGCACGCGCATGGACTCGCGCGCCTCGGGATTGGGATCCTGCACCTCGCGGTAGGGCGCGAAGGCATCCACCGCTTGCTGGTACACGCGGCCGTGCCGCAACAGGGCGCGGCAGACCTGAAAGTCCGCCGTCGCCGAATCGGCAATCGCCATCTGCTGGCGCAATTCCGGCATCTTCGACCATGCGTTATAAACGTGCGCCACATGGTGCGCGCGCAGGCAGGAGAAGTAGTCCTTGTCCAGAAACACGGGGTTGCGGATCTCCACCGCGTAGCGGAATTCCGGCGGCAATTGGGCCAGAAACGGATCCAGGCGATCGACAAACTCGCTGACATGGTGGAAGCTGCTCTGTCCGTAAGCGCCGAACTCGAAGATCAGCAGCGCCGTCTTCCGCCGGTGCGGCAACAGTGGGCGCAGGAACATCTCCTCCAACACGCGCGCGTCCAGGAATGCTTCGTTCTCGCGGCCGGCCTGCGCTCCGTAACGCGGATGCGAGGGGAACACTTTGCAGGTAATCTGTTCCGGCACTTTGAAGGCGAAGCGGAAGTGCTCCGGAGCCTGGCCGAACAGCTTGCTCCAGAATTCCTGAGTGGGGAACTGGTAGAAGGCGAAATCGCCGCAGACCGTGGGGAATACCTCGCTGTATTCGCGCAGGCACTCGGCCTGGAAGAGCTTCTTGGAGAAACGCCCGCGCGAGAGGTAGCGTTCGCGGCGATAGATCTGCCCCAGCCAGCCCTCGTACTTCCAGGAACTGCCGCCGATGTAGATATTGCGCGCGGCCAGCGCGCGCAACCGGTCCGCGAGGAGGTCGCGCGGGAACGCGTCGGGTTCTTCGAAGAGCGGACCTACCACGATTGCGCGGCCCGGTAGTAGAACGGGTCGGCGCCCGCCTCAATCAATCCCGAGGGCCAGAAGCGGATCATCACCGGCGCCGCCCCGCTGGCGTAACGCGTGCGGATTTCCACGATGTGTTTGCGGCGCTGCAGTTCGGCAATGACCGCAGGCGCGGTGCGCTCGTCGAGCAGCAGGGTGCCGGGGCTCATGGCGTGATTGTCGAAGCTCGACACCAGGTGCTCCGTCTGGAAGCGGCCGGCCTCCACCGCCAATTGGGCGTTCATGCCGAAGAAAATCGAGTGGAACAGCACTTGCATCAGGGATTGATCCTGATTGTCGCCGCCGGGCGTGGAGAGGGCGATCACGGTGTGGTCCGGAGCGGTGACCAGGGTCGGGCTGAGCGTCACCCGCGGGCGCTTGCCGGGCCCGAGTTCGTTGGGGTGGCCGGGCACTAGAAGGAAGCTCTGCGCGCGTTGCGTGAGGGGAACGCCGGTGTCGCCGGCCAGGTAGGTGGGCATCCACGCCCCCGAAGGCGTCGCCGAAAACGCCACGCCGTCTTTGTCGATGGCGTCCACGCAGGTGGTGTCCTTGGCCATCAGTGCGTCGGGGATCTGGTAGCGTTGAATGTCGGCGTAAAACGGGTGCTGCATCGGCTTGTCGCCGATCTTCCCAGGGCGGAACTCCAGCGATGCCTGCTCGGCGATCAGCTTGCGCCGCCCGGCCGCGTACTCCTTGCTGAGCAGCGTTTCGGTGGGAATCTTGTTGAACTTGGGGTCGCCGTAATACGTGTCGCGGTCGGCGTAGGCCAGCTTAAGCGCTTCCACGAGCGTGTGAATGTAGTCCGCCGAGTTGAGCTTCAACCCCTGAATGTCGTAGCCTTCCAGAATATTCAGGGCTTCGATCATGGCGGGGCCCTGGCTCCAGAAGCCCGGCTTGTATACCGTGTAGCCCTTGAAGGTGGTGGAGACGGCGTCCTCGGGTTCCACGCGGAAGGCGGCCATGTCTTGGTAGCGGAGCAGGCCGTTGTGGGCCTTGGAGAACGCGTCGATGCGGTGCGCGATCTCGCCGCGGTAGAAGAAATCGCGCACCGCGTCGATGGCCTTATTGCGATTGGCGCCACCGGTGACCGCGCGCTTTTCGGCGTCCGCCATGGCGCGTAGCGTGCGCGCCAGATCCACCTGGCGGAAGATGTCGCCGGGCTGCGGGGGGCGCCCGTTGGGCAGGAAGGTGCGCTTGCTATCGGGCCAGGACTCCAGATACTTCACGCTGTTGAGGATCGCGCGGACGCGCATTTCGTCCACCGGAAAGCCGTCCGCCAGCTCGATGGCCGGCTGGACCGTCTCGGCAAACGATTTCGTGCCGTACTCGCGCAGCGTAACTAGCGCGGCTTCCACCATGCCCGGCACCAGCGCGGGCAGAATTCCGGCCACCGGCACCCAGTTCTTCATACCGCCGGCTTCGGGGGGTGAGGTCATCTCAATGTCGGTGACCTTATGGTCGCGGAAGAACTGCGCAGTGGCTAGTTTGGGCATGGTGCCGACCCCCGCGATGGCGTGTACCTTGCCGTCTTTCGTGCGCACCAGGATGGGTGCTTCGCCGCCCAATCCGAAATGCGAAAACTCCACCACGGCCGCCGCCAGCATGGTGGCCACGCCGGCATCCGCCGCATTGCCGCCGTGGTAATACATGCGCATACCGGCTTCGGTGGCGAATTCGGAGCCCCCCGCCACCGCGCCGCGGGTGCCGCGCGATGGCAGGCGCACAAGCCGCTCCTGCCGTGGCGGCTGCTGCCCCAGAACCACCGCCGCCAGCACTGCCACCGAAACCGACACTCTGAATTTCATATGGATTCCATTGTATGGGATTGGAAAGCTGCCGGGCGCGCCACGGCGGCGGCGGGGTGCGCGACATGGAAGTGGACGGGCGTGAAGCCCCAATCAGAGCCACGACCGTAAGTAAGGGAGCGATGCCAGTCGCGCGCTCAGATCTAACGCTCCGGACCCAGAGGGTACCCCGGTCGCGGCTCTGATTGGAGTAGCTTTTACTTGGCCGGGATTTGCGTAACGCTCTCTCCCATGTCGCGCACCCGCAGCGGTACAATTCCCTAGCCCGTGAGAGAGGTCGTTGCGCGAATTACTATTGAGGCCACCGAATCATGTGTGACATCGGAGCCATATTACGACAATTCCGCCGCGCACCGGAAGTGCTAGCCGCGGTTTCTTTACCGGAACGTGACGTCCGCCTGTTTGCAGGCTACCGAGTGCTTGGCGAAAGCTTCGCGGGTTTCCGGATAGTCGGTACGGAAATGGGCCCCGCGGCTCTCCTGGCGGGCTAGGGCGCAACGCGCGATCAACAGCGCCACT
>JANYJN010000202.1 GCA_025358475.1 Candidatus Solibacter sp. | reverse complement strand
CGACATGCTGAAGAAGCTCGACAAGACCTTCGGCGCCACCGGCAAGAACTACGGGACCGTGAGCAAGAACCGCACCATGGACGACATCGAAAAGCGGCGCAAGGATCGCTGGAACTTCCTGTTCATCGCCGGCATGTGGTTCCAGGATCTGTTCAACTACGATTTCCGCCGCACCGAGCAGTGCATCATTCCGTACGCCACCCAGGAAGGCGAAATCTCTTTCTGCGCCTACAACACCGGCGTGGGCTGGCGCAATATCATCGAGAAGATGCACATGACCGCCACTCTTACCAAGTGGTACGAAGAGCACGGCAAGCACGAGATCTTCGCCGGCGGCAAGAGCGTCCCGCTGGTCAGCCGCGAGCACGCCATGGTGCTGCGCGAAGACATCGTGACCACCGAAATCCAGCACGATCTGGACAATCTCGGCATCGCCAAGACGGCGCGCGAAGAAAAGTTCCGGGCGCGCGACGCCAAGATGAAGCAGGACGCCGAGAACGCCCGCATGGCCAAACTCTACCGCGAGCATGTTCTGCAAGAGAAGCCGGTTGCGGGACTGGTGAGCATCGAGTCGCTCGCCCCCGCGCCCAACCCGGTGGTTAAGAAAGTGGAACAGCGGGAAGAAGTCGGCTCCTTCGGCGACTAATCCATAGTTCATTCCCGCAACACAAAACCGCCGGTCCGGAATCCCCGGACCGGCGGTTTTGCGTTTGGTGGGGCAGACCCTGCGGCGGCTTCGCTTACTCGATCACCGGAACCAGACCCGATTCGATGATCCGCTGGTCGGCAGTCAGCAGGGTCAGGCGGTGGACGCGGGCGGTGGCAACAATCGCCCGATCCCACTGGTCCTGAAATACGTCGCCCATTGACGCCATTTCGAGGGCAACATCCATCGTGAACGGAATGATCCGAAGTGCGGGATTGGTGTCTAACTCATGGAGTAGCTCGCTCACTCCGGCGCCGATCCGCTTTCGTCCCTCGGCCAGCAACACGATTTCAATCAAGCTAAACGCACTGACGCCGACGCACCCTCCCTGCCGTTCCACGTCCTCAATTACCCGGAACTGTTCGCGCGACAGCTTCTTGGGTTCGGAGAGCCAACGGATCACGATGTGGGTATCGAGCAGAAGTCGCGGATTCAAGAGGCCCGATCCTCAATCGCGCCGCAGCGCATCCCACAGCTCCGAAGTGTCGAAATTGACGATGTCTCCGGTAATTTTGACCTTTCCAGCCAAAATACCTGCGGACGATTTAAACGCCGGTCTCTTAGCAGCGGTAACCGTCGCTACGGGCCGCCCACGCTTGGTCACCGTAATCGTGCCGCCCTGCGCCTCGACCTCGTCGAGCAGCGCCAGACATTTGGCTTTGAACTCGGTCGCACCGATGACACGGTTCTTCATACATTCATTCTACCCTATTCAATATGGTCATCTGACCAGTAGCCCCGCCCTGCCCCACGCGCTCAGCGGCGTCGCCGCGCCATCCAGCGCGTGAACCTGGAACACCACTTCCCCGCCCCGCACTTCCACGCCCGTCCAGCCGAAGAACCAGCCGTCCTCATACTTGCCGCTGAGCCGCAGGTGCCCGCCCGCGCTCGGCAGCGATAGGTATGCGACGCCTTCCAGCTCGGCGTGGATCAACTGGTGCACGTGCCCGGCCACCACGCAGCACACCCCGTAGCGCTTCGCCAGGCGGTGTAGCGGCCCGCTCGTCGAGCCCAGCGCCGCATCCAGCAGCCAAGACGGCCGGTGCGACACCACGAACTTCACCGGTGCCGCCGCATGCTCGCGCAGATCGCCTTCGAGCCATGCCAGTTCCCCCGCCGGCCATTCGTCCGACCGGCTGTTATCCAGCACCGTGAAATGCGCCCCGCCGGAATCGAAGCTGTAGTGCGTCGCCCGCCCCGCGTACTGGCGGAACAGCCGCTCCGATGCCTCACTCCACACATCGTGATTGCCGGGCACCAGGTAAAGCGGAATCCGCCGGTAGGGTTCGACGATGCGCCGCGCCTCCCGCCACTCGGCTTCCGCCGTGTCGTCGTTCAGTCCCTGAATGGTGTCGCCAACCGACAGCACGAAGGCCGGTTGCGTGGCCGCCAATTCCCGCCAGACGCGTTCATAGACACCCGGTCGCGCTTCCCCCGTGCGGTCGCCCAGCAGCACGAAATGGGGGTAGTTAGGAGCCGCGACACCGACGGCCAGCCATGCTGCCACCGCCAGACCGCCGAGCCCGGCCAGAATCCGCCGCATCACTTGGCGCGTCACTTTTCCCCCGCCGGTGCTGCCACGAAGCGGTACCCCACTCCGCGCACCGTCAGCAAGTGCCGCGGCTTGGTGGGGTCACGTTCGATGTAGCGCCGCAAGCGCACGATGAAATTATCGATGGCGCGCGTGTCGGTATCCTCATGCAGCCCCCACACCTCTTCCAGCATGGATTTGCGCGGCACCGGCTTGCCCTCCCGCTGGATCAAAAAGTGCAGCAGGTTGGCCTCCATCAGCGTCAGCGGAAACACCTGGTCGCGCACGTGCAACTCCAGCAGGTCGAAGTGCACCGATTTATCGCCGAAGGTAAACGAATCGCCAGCCTCCTCAGATGGAGCCGGCGCCAGAGGAATCGCCGCCGCCAGCCACTCGCGGCGGCGCAGCAACCCGCCGATGCGCGCAATCAGGATGGCCAGCTCGAAAGGCTTGGTCAGGTAATCGTCGGCGCCCGCTTCGAAACCAAGCAGGATGTCCGCGGCATGACCGCGCGCGGTCAGCATCAAAGTGGGAATGAACTGCCCTGCCTGGCGCAGTTCCCGCATCACCGTGAACCCGTCCTTGCCGGGCAGCATCACATCCAGCACCACCACGTCGAACCGCGCCGCGTCCGGCAACAACCGTTCGAGCGCCGCTTCCCCCGTCTCCACCACATCCACCTGATAGCCCTCGGCTTCCAGGTTGAAACGCAGGCCCTCGGCAAGATGCAGTTCGTCTTCCACTACCAGGATTCGGCTCATTTGGCGATTGGCAGTTGCAGCGCGAAGGTGCTGCCGAGTCCCGGCCCTTCGCTCTCCGCCCAGGCGCGCCCCCCGTGCCGTTTGGCCACGGAACGCACGATGTATAGCCCCAACCCGGTGCCCTTGATGCGCGACGCCAGCGGCCCCGGCACGCGGTAGAATCGCCGGAAAACACGATTCAGCTCAGATTTGGGAATCCCCGGGCCCTGATCTTTCACCCGCAAGATCACAAAGCGCCCGTCCAGTGTGGCTGTTTCCACCGTGACATTGACCTTCGCGGCCGAGTACTTCACTGCGTTGTCGATCAGGTTCGTAACCGCCGCGCGGATCTCGTCCAGATCGCCGAACACCGTCACCGGACCGAACGGCTGATACCGCAGTCCTTCCGCCGGCACGCGGTGCAGCGTGCGCACCACTTCCACGCTGCAGCGGACCACCTCGTCCAGGTCGATCCGGGTCGGGTTCACACGATGCGCGGCGCTGCCCACGCGGCCCGTACGCAGTACCTGCTCGATGGTGGCAAGCAGCCGGTCGCTGTCCTCCAGCATGGTCCGGTAGAACTCCTGGCGCTTGGCCTCGTCTAGCGTGCGTGTTTGCAGGGTCTCCAGATACAGGCGGATGGACGCCACCGGTGTTTTCAACTCGTGCGTGACGGCATTGATGAAGGCGTCGTGCTGCTCGTTGCGCCGGATCTCGCGGACCACGAAGATCGTGTTGAGCCCGATGCCGCAACTGATCATCAGCACCAGCAGGATCCCCAGCGCCAGCAGGATGCCGTGCCGCCAGTTCAGCAGGAAATAGCCGATGTACAGTACCAGCAGGATGGAGATCAGTCCGACGCCCAGCGCGATATGCCCGCCGATCGATCTGCGGCGCCCTGTGAATTCCATGACTCCAGGTTAGCGCGCCTCAGCCCTACGCCGCTTCGCGCTCGGAGACCAGCCGGGTGTTTACCGAAGCCACCTTGATGGCCTTGGCTACGCCGAAAGTCTTCAGCACTTTGATCAACAGCCAACTAGGGTCGAACTCGTACCAGGCCAGCCCGTGGCGCGCCGAGGTAGGGTGCGCGTGGTGATTATTGTGCCAGCCTTCGCCGAAGCTGACGAGGGCGACCCACCAGGTATTACGCGAATCGTCGCGCGTGTTGAAGCGCCGCCGCCCCCACATGTGCGTCGCCGAATTGACCGCCCAGGTGGCGTGCAATCCCACCACCACGCGCACGCAGAAGCCCCAGAGGAACATCTGGACGCCGCCCAAGGCCAAAAGGCCGACGCCCAGAATCGCAATCGGCACCCAGTGGTAATTGTTCAACCACACGTAGTAGCGGTGCTTCGCCAGATCCGGCGCGTACTTGGACAGCATCTTGGTGTTGCTGTGATTGGCGTCGCCCCAGAGAATCCAGCCCATGTGCGACCAGAAGGCGCCGTCGCGCGGGGAATGCGGATCGCCCGGCAGATCGGATAACCGGTGGTGCACGCGGTGCGTGGCCACCCAGAAGATCGGACCGCCTTCCAGCGTCATCGCGCCGAAGGTGGCAAAAACGTACTCCAGCCACAGCGGAACCTTGTACGACCGGTGCGTGTGCAGACGGTGATAGCCCATGCTGATGCCCAGGCCGATCGTGATGTAGTAAAGCACGGCCGCCACGGCCAGCGCCTTCCAACTGAACATAAAGAGGGCGGCGATGGCCCCGAGATGCAGGAAGATCAGGAAATATGCGGTGAACTTGTTAAGCCCTTCACGCTTGGCCAGTTCGGCGACGTTTTCAGTTTTCACTGTTTCCCCTCGTAAACAGACGATCCTCTTCTAACTTATCAAGGGGCCGCTCAGCGTTTTGTAAGACTTCTGTAATTCCAGCAGGATGCAGGCGCTGGCCCCCGTGTGGGGCGGCGTGCCGCTGTGCCCATTTGTCCCAGTGTTAGACTAATGACTGAAATGGAAACACAGGCACATTGGGAACGCGTGTACGGCACGAAAGCACCCACCGAGGTGAGTTGGTTTCGTCCCCATCTTGAAACTTCGCTATCCCTAATCGAACGCGTGGCGGGTGATCTTTCGGCCTCCATCATCGACGTGGGGGGTGGTGAATCCACGTTAGTCGATGATTTGATTGCCCGCGGATACCGCAACGTCACGGTAATGGATATCGCCCAGACTGCCATCGAACACACCAAGAAGCGCCTGGGTTCGGCTTCGCAGTTGGCCAAGTGGCTTGTTGCCGATATTACCCAAGCCGGCTTGCCTGCGCGCTCCTACGACGTGTGGCATGACCGAGCTGTATTTCACTTTCTGACCGAACCGGCCCAGCGTCTCGCGTACGTTCGTCAGGTTTCTTCCGCAGTCAAGCCCGGCGGCCATGTCATTGTGGGCACTTTCGGACTGGAAGGGCCTGGCAAGTGCAGTGGTCTCGACGTCATGCGATATGACGCCGACTCGCTCCACGCGGAGTTTGGCGCGAGTTTCCGTTTAATGGAGAGCTCGAAGGAATTGCACCGCACACCATTCGGAACCACGCAGCAGTTTCTCTACTGCTATTGCACCGTGGAATGAAGTTTCTCTTTAGCCGAGCGAGGCGGTGCAAAGGATGCAAGGAATGACTCCCGATTCGAATCTCCCGATCTTGGACCATGCGCTCGCTCAATCCTCTGCATTCACCGCCAAGAACTTGATCGCCGATGTGCGCCGGAGCCGGCAGATCCCGAACGGACACGTTCCCCCGGTCTGCATCCTCGAGTTCGATGGAGATTTGACGGACTG
>JANYJN010000185.1 GCA_025358475.1 Candidatus Solibacter sp. | reverse complement strand
TTCCTCCGGCGTCAGCGTGAAGTGCATCAGGCTCGGAACACCGGGACGCCGCACGTCCAGGCGCGCCTGCCGCTGCCGCGATTGTTCCAGAAGTTGCGGAAGCTGCTCCGTATCCAGTTGCCCGACGATGTAGCCGTTGATAGCCAGAATCTCATCGCCCGGCGAGAGCCCCGCCTTCTGCGAGGGCGTGCCGGCAAGGGTTTGCAGCACGATCACGCGCCCGGGCAGTATCGAAACCACGCTGCCGAAGCCCTTGGATGTGGAGCTTTCCATCCGCTTGAGCTGCTCGAACTGCTCGGGATCGAAGAACACCGAGTGCGGGTCCAGTTTCCGCAACATGGCGGGGATGGCGCCGGCGTACAAGGCCTGTTCGGAGTTGATGGGGTCGGCCGCATTCTCCGCCGCGAGGGCGTAAGCGCCGATGATGCCGCGGAGTTGTAGGTCGAGATCGTCCTGCGCCCAGAGAAGGGTGGCGGAACAGAGCAAAGCTGTGGTGAGGCGAAGCATCAAGCGGGGTCCGATGCTTTAGTGTAACCCGCGGATCCGTGGGCGCCGCACGGCACCATGCGCACCGCAGCCATCAACGGCTAAGCACCGATGGGGCCGGCGCACGTGGAGGTACGCGTTCAGCCGCCATCGACGCGCCTGATCTTACCGCGTGAAGCGGGTCGCTTTCTTCAGTTTGTCGCGGTCCAGCGCCAGCGCGATCAACCGGTCCAGCAGCTCGCCCAAACCAATCCCGCTGTGCTCCCACATCTTGGGGTACATGCTGATGGAGGTGAAGCCCGGGATGGTATTGATCTCGTTGATGTAGAACCGGTCCGTGGCCTTCTCCAGAAAGAAATCCACGCGCGCCATGCCTTCGCACTCCACCGCTCGATAGCATTCCACGGCGAGGCGCTGCAACTCCGCCGTGCGCCCGGCAGGCAGATCGGCCGGCACCTGCGTTCGCGCCAGATCCAGCAGGTATTTGTCTTCGTAATCGTAGAACTCGCGCGAGGGCAGAATCTCGCAGGGCACCGAAGCCATGGGCTCCTGTTTGCCAAACAGGTTGCCCAACACGGCGCACTCCAGTTCGCGGCCCACAATCGCCCGCTCCACAATCACCTTGCGATCGTACTGCGCCGCCACAGTGACGGCGGCCTCCAGTTCGCGGGCGTCGTGCGCCTTGGAAATGCCCACGGAGGAACCGAGATTGGCGGGCTTGACGAACACCGGGAAACGCAACTCGCGGCAGGCGTCCATGATGTTGGGGCAATCGCGCGTGACGGTCGCATATTCGACAATTGGCAACATCCGTTCCTTACAGACACGCTTCATCATCTCCTTATCCATGGAGACGGCGGATGCCATGACCCCCGCGCCGACGTAGGGTAGGCCGGCCAACTCCAGCAACCCCTGCATCGTGCCATCCTCGCCGAAGGTGCCGTGCAGCACGGGGAAAACCACGTCGATGCCAGGATGAGCGCCGGGCTCGGGCAGAATCGGTGCCGGGCTCCACTTGCCCTCTTTGTCGATGAAGTACTCGATCTTCTCGTACTTTTCCGGGTCCAACCCAGACAGGATGGCTTGGGCCGAACGGACCGAGACTTCGTGCTCACCAGTGCGCCCGCCGTAAATCACGGCTACTCGTATTTTCATAAGATGCGTTTTCCCAATCCGGACATGATCAATTCGACAGCCAGATCGGCGGTGCGGTTCCGCTCGTCAATCACCGGGTTCACCTCCACCACCTCCATCGAGACCATGTGCCGCGAATCACAGATCATTTCGAGTGCCAAATGGGCTTCCCGGTAGGTCGCGCCGCCGCGCACCGGGGTGCCCACTCCGGGGGCGTCCACCGGGTCGCAGAAATCCATGTCGAGCGAGACGTGGAGCCCCGCGGTGCCGTCGGTGGCGATCTGGATTGCCTCCTCCATGACGGCGCGCAGGCCGCGCTCGTCGATGTCGCGCATGGTGAAGGCGCGCACGCCGGAGTCCCGCACCTGCGGTTTCTCGGTTACGTCCACGTCGCGCAGCCCGACGATGACGGCATGGCGCGGATCGATCTTGGGACGATAGCCCAACAGGCCGGCCAGTTCCGCCGGGCCCGCGCCCAGAATGCAGGCCAGCGGCATCCCGTGGATGTTGCCGCTGGGACTGCTCTCCGGCGTATTCATGTCGGCGTGCGCGTCCAACCAGATCAAGCCGACCTTCTCGTGGCGCGCCCGGAAGTGGCTGGAAACGCCGCTTACCGTGCCCACGGCCACGGAATGATCGCCGCCTAGGACAAGCGGCAGCAGTCCGCTGGAGAGGGCTTGGTCCACGCGGTTGGCCAGCGCTCCGCAGACGGAAGCGATCAGCGCCAGGTACTTGGCGTGCGGATCGCCCTCCGGCCAGGCTTCCTTCTGTTCGACCGGTATATTGCCGCGGTCCTCCACCTGGTAGCCGAGCGAAGCCACGCGCGCATGCAGGTTGGCGACGCGGACGGCGGAAGGGCCCATATCGACGCCGCGGCGGTTTTGCCCGAGATCGAGAGGCGCGCCGATGATGGCAATGTGGGTGCGTGGCATACTTCTCCATTGTACCGATGGCGTGCGCCGTATCCGGAGAAGGCGGTCGAGTTCTCTTGAGGAGGGGCGGAGCGTGGGAGTGCGCGGTGCGCCTGCGCGGGATGCTCCCGTTCCGCCGCCGGGACACTGGGGCCAGCAGCGTGCAGGGTGCGAACAGGCCGACGGGGGCGTCGGCTGCGGACCAGGGGGGCTGGCCGCGCCTAAACTTCGATGGCCTCGATGCGGAAGCGCTCCAGTTCCTGCGTCAGTTTGCACAGGGAATCCGCGCAGTCCCCAAAGGAATGGCTTGCCGCCTGCTGTTCCATGCGTTTCAGCACCGCCGCTACCCGGTTGGCGCCGACGTTGGCACACGCACCCTTGCAATAGTGCGCCAGCCGCATGGTTTTCTGCGGGTCCTTGTCGCGGATGGCAGCATCCATCAGGACAAGCTGATTCGTCGTGTCGTCCAGCAGCGCGGCGAGCACCTCGCGCATCAATTCGTCGTCGTCCAGCGTAATGTCGCGCAGTTGCTGCCGGTCCAGCACTGCCGTGTGATCTATTACATGCACGTCTCGATTGTGCTCCCAGGGGACGCTGCATACCATCCAGCGAAGACCTCAGACGGCCAAGTGATTTGCCTTACTTGGGCCGTGCCACGCCAAACTGGAAGCTGGATTCCACCACCCGCATTCGCGAATCCACCACCGCGCGCGCCACGAATCCGGGCGCCAGGGGTGTGCCGAAGCGCAGGTCGAAGGCCTCCACCAGCTTGCCGTTTTCCAGCCCGGGATAAGGCGTAACCCGCCACAGCGGGTACTGGGAGAAGCGCAGGAAGCCCTGGAAGGCGGCGCTGAGCCGTGCCGCATCCATTGCCGGTTCTAGGTCCGGTTTGTGGAAGACGGCGCCGCGCCCGCTTCCCGCATCCATTGCCAGATTGACGTCCTGGATCACGTAGGAACCGGGTGTCTCGACGATGCCGCGCCACTTGAGGGGATTGACCGGATCCGGCATGGCTGCCACCCGCTCTGGGACGGCGCCGTCGTACAGGCGCGACCCTAGCGAGGCGACGGCGCGGGCGTGCAGCACCCCGCGGGCACTATCGTAAAGCAGCACCGCCAGTAGCGCGAACCAGGCAAAGCCGCGGCCGTGATGCCGTTCCCGCGCGGTGCTGGAGCCGATCTCCGAACCCACCAGGCGCGCCAGGAACGGCCCGGCGATGCCCAGCGTCAGCACGGCCCAGATCCAAAGATCCACCACCCCGGTGATGTCCGCCCGCAGCCATCGGCCGGAAAAGGGAAGCAGCAGGCGGATGCCATAGACGTTCGTCCAGTCTAGCGCCAGGTGCGAGGCCACGCCGATCGACGCGGCGAAAAATGCCAACGTCCATCGCACCGGCTTGCGCCCCACCAGTCTCACCACCACCACCGCGGCCAGCGCCATAACGGGCATCAGCAGCAGCGAATGCGTGAGATGGCGGTGGTACGCCAGGTAGTTCAGCGGGCCGCCCGCCGCGGTCACCACATCGATATCGGGGATATTGGCGGCCAGCACAACGATGGCCGTGCCGCGCGCGCTCCAGCGTCCCAGTCCCGTCCTGCTGAGAAATAGACCGATTGCCGTATGCGTGAGGTTGTCCATGGAGTGTGGGCCGGACTACCCATTGTAAGGGAACGGGGGGAAACGGGGACGGAGCAACCGCCGTCCCCGGGGTTAGCCTGGATCAGGCGATCAAACGCAGCGGCACCTGGAGGTGGTGCCGAGTATGCGCGGGATCCGCTTCCAGCGCGCGGCCGGCGTTCTTGCGAACGGTTCCCCCGAAGTATTCGTCCAGGGGGTAAAGCGGATAGGGCTCAATCTCGGAAAAGGCTCGTCCCAGTGTTCTTTCAATCCGATAGATGGCGTGAAAGAAGTTTCCGCGGTCCATTTTGAGCTGCCGGGAGCAGAGTTTCCAGTCCGCTCCCAACAGGAAGTAGTACCGGAATAGCTTATGATCTTCGTCATCGAGCATACGCCGGCTTACTAGACAGAAGTCGGCCATGTATTCTTCTTGTTTTCTGGAGTAGACGCGCCGTCCACCAAGGCCGGAACAGAATTCCCAGGAAACCGTACCGAAGGCCGTCCCACTTTCGGCGCAATGCCGGAAGCGGGTGAGACAAGCCCGGAAAATGGCTCGAAAGACGCAGTTGCATGGCGAAGCTTTGGTTTTATATACCACGCGTGTTCCGTGGCCCTCGCAGTACTTGCACGTTTCAGTAGCCATCCCAATCGTGTTTGATCGATCCCACTGCATTT
>JANYJN010000164.1 GCA_025358475.1 Candidatus Solibacter sp. | reverse complement strand
CGGTGCACGCCGTCAAGCAGGAACTGGTCTTCGAACTGGCCTTCGAAGGGATCCAGCAGTCGCCTCGCCACCGCTCTGGGATCGCGGTGCGCTTTCCGCGTATAGCCCGCTGGCGCCGCGATAAGAAGCCGGAAGACGCCGACTCGCTCGACAGCATCCGATCCCTGTTGGCGTAGCGCATCGGCCACCGGGAACCCCCGACCGTAACACTACTTTGTTACGAACTGCCCGGGGCCGTCGTTCCCCCAGTGCTGGCGCACTGGGCGACTATCTTTCGCCCTCCGGGCTGGCCCACATGAGAATCGTCGCGGCGCACGAAGAAACTGACGGACACTAGCCAGGCACGGGGCGAAAGAACCGTCCAGCCGGTCCCTTCTTTCGCCCCGTTCCGGGGCTGGCAAACGCCGCCCGCCTGCTACCCACGGCTGTAGGCCGTGGGCTACTAATCTATCGCCCTTCGGGCTCTGCGCGCTGCCCCATTTGCGGCTTGCCGCTATGCGGGGCATCTGGACCAGGACCTACCGTCCCTGGGCGACCAGTTCCGGGACGGCGGGAACGGTGCTGTCCGAGGCTTCCGGCGCTGTCCAGTTGCGGCGCTCGATGATGGTGGGGGGCTCGTAGGTCTTGCCCTCGACGAGGCGGCGTTGTTCGCGGCGCGCGGTCCAATACAGGTAGGGGCCGACGACGGCGGTGATCACACGGCTGAGCAGTCCAAATTCGCGGCCGATTTCCTGGCGCACCAGACGAATCTGTTCCGCCACCGTGGGATTGACGCCGCGGAGATGGTGTTCCATGGCCCACAGCGCGGCGACGTAGCCGCTGCCCAGAGCGCGGGCCTCACGGGCGAAGCGCTCCCGGACGCGCGAATCGGCGTCATTCTTATAGCGCCGGTAGCCGTCCAGGGTGGTGCGGCAGATGCGGTAGATGCTGGGTCCGTTGCGCTCATAATCGCGCCTGAAGGCGAAATCCAACCAGTACTTGGACTCCTTCGCGGAGATGGCCGCGTGGGCGAAATTGAACTCGTGCTGGCCGTGGATATCGGCCAGATTGACGCCGGGCAGCATGCGTCCCTGCTCCTTCATTTCGAAGAAGAGCGGCGTTCCGGGCACCGGGGTGTACAGCATGAACTGGTGGAAATCGGTGTCGTGCGCGACGGCGTGTTCGATCTCGCCCTCAATGTTCTGGGGCGTATGGTGTTCCAGACCGATGATGGTGGAGCCCAGCAGCTTGATGCCGTGCTGGCGGAGTTCCTTGGTGAGCGTGATGGTGTCCGCGCCCTTGAGCTTGGTGTAGGCGGAGTGCGGCGATTCCAGGCCCATCCAGATCCAGGAGACGCCCAGTTCCACCAGTTCGCGAATGGAATACTGGCTGATGGCGTTGGCCGAGGAAAACACGTACAGCGACCACGCCTTGTGGCCGGCCTTCATGAACTCCAACAGTTCCAGGGCGCGGCGTTTGTGCAGCAGGAAGTTCTCGTCCATCATAAAGAAGGATTTCACGTCGAGCTTGCCTTCCATCTCGCACATGACGTCGTACAATTCCTTGCCGGAATCGTAGAAATTGAGGTAGCGGCCCTTACCGCCGAAGAAGGCGGAGGTGGTGCAGAAATTGCACCCCATGGGACAGCCCACGGAGGGAATAATGGTGGCGGCGGTGGTTCCCTTGGTGATGGGCAGGGTGAGTCCCAGGGTGCGTGCGCCGAAGCCGGAGATAATTTCGGGATGGCGTATGGGCGCGGAGTCGTCCTCGCCCAGAAAACGGCGCATCCAGGCAATGCCATCGCCGCGCACGATGTGGTCGGCATCCACCATGCTTTCGATCTCCGGGATGGCGGCCACGTGCCCGCCGATCACGATGGTGGACCCTGGCGACAATTCGCGCACCATGCGGCACATCTCCTGCACCTTGGCGATGTTGACGATGATGGAGGAGATACCGACAATGTCGTAGTGGTTGGCGCGCAGTTCCTGGGCGAAGGCTTCGCGCGTGGGGAAATCCAGTACCGTGGTGGGGGCGGAGATGTTCTTCTGAATCATCAGTATGCCCCACGAGCGGTGGAACATGCGCAGGGAGAACGGCCCCTGCTCACGCGTCACCTGGTTGTGGTACAACTCCATCGGATTGATCTTGCGGCTGCCGAATTCATCGTCCTGGGCGTAGGGGCCAAAAACGGAACTGAACAGAACGCGCGCGCGAATGCCTTTGGGATGTGTGGTCATTTTAGACAATGGACACCTAAACCCTGAATATAGCACTGGATGGAGGGGATCCCGGCGCGGCGACAAAAGAATTACATTCGTGCGGCACGAGAGCGGACCGACGCGGATTGTGTTATCATTGTGTACACTTCGAGGTGAGACATGCAGGCTACAAGAGTCGGAATTCGGGAGTTTCGGGAGAACCTGTCCAACTACCTGGAATCGAAGACGCCCGTCGCCATCACGCGGCACGGCACCACCATCGGCATCTTCGTCCCGACCCGGCCCAAGCCGAGCCAAGCCGACCTGGAGGCGCTCCGAGTTGCGGGCGAAAAGATGCAGGAGCTAATCGCCGCTGCGGGGACGACCGAAGACGAACTGCTGGAGGATTTCAAGCGGCTGCGGCGCGAACGACGCACGCAAAAGAACTGACATGCTGGTGTTGGATGCGAACATTCTGATTCGTGCGGTGCTGGGGTCGCGAGTGATCTTCCTGCTTGTCAAATACGCCGGGCAGGTAGAGTTCCTGGCGCCTGACACGGCCTTCCACGAAGCCCACGAACACCTTCCGCGTATTCTGGAGCGGCGCAACGTGCCGGTCGATCCGGCGATGGCAATCCTCGACTCCCTGGGCGCCTTGGTACAGACGGTCGAATTCGAGACCTATGGCCGCTTGGAAGCTCTCACCCGGCAGCGTCTTGCCAGCCGCGACGAGGATGATTGGCCGGTTTTGGCGGTAGCTCTCGTGGTAGATGCTCCAATTTGGACTGAAGACACCGACTTCTTCGGGTGCGGCGTGGCGACCTGGACGACGGATCGCGTGGAGTTATACCTGGCGGGCAACCTGCAACAATAGCAATGATCCTATGACTGAACGCCTCTATTACACCGATTCCTATTTGCGCGAGTTCCGGGCGCGCGTGGTGGAGCGCTCCGCGGACGGGCGCACCGTATA
>JANYJN010000129.1 GCA_025358475.1 Candidatus Solibacter sp. | reverse complement strand
CCGGAATCGTTGAGCCCGATCACCGGCGCCCCAGTCTTCAGGGCCAGATCCATGATCTTGCATATCTTCTGCGCATTGCTCTCTGAGAGCGATCCCCCGAAGACCGTGAAATCCTGCGCGAAGACGTAGACCAGGCGGCCTTCGATGCGGCCGTAACCGGTGACGAAGCCATCGCCGGGGACTACTGCCGCATCCATGCCGAAATCGCGGCAGCGATGCGTCACCAGCTTGTCCAGCTCCTCGAAGGAGTTCTCGTCCAGCAGCAGTTCGATGCGCTCGCGGGCGCTGAGTTTGCCCTCCTGGTGCTGGCGGGCGCGGCGTTCCGGCCCTCCGCCCTGTTCGGCGGCCTGGTGGCGGCGGCGTAGTGCATCGAGGCGGTTCATTGGGTTTTATTGTACTGGGATTCGGCTCCCCGCACCCAACTACATCCTGCAAACCGCCAATTCCCTATTCGCGTAAGGACACACCAGCCATGCCGGCCCCGGTTGCGTCGTCAGAATCCAAGTGACCGGATACTGCTGGACCAACCTCTGGAAATCCGCCGGTGCAAAGCGATCGAGGCCACGCTGCGCCTTCACCTGGCGCTGCCATTCCGTCGCCAGTTGCGGGAACAAGGATACTGCCCCGCTATCTTTCACGTAGTCCGCCAGCACGCTGCGTTCCGCCACTGCGCGAAATCCGTGCGCGTCTTCGCCGGGCCGTGCCATGTAGTTCGGATCCGTGGCAAACACCGCGTCTTTTGGCGTGTGATACCGGATCCACAGGAATGCCGACATCCAGGGGTTGCCTTTGTTCCACCCTGGGTTCCACCCTGGGTTCCAACCTGGGTTAGCCCCTGGGTTAGACCCTGGCCACTCCACGTGCTGGCTTGCCGGGAATGTGCTTTCCTGCAACAGCACCATACCCACCGCGAGTGGAACAAACAGCGCCACCCACCGCCATACTCTTGTCTTGATTCCGTACTCTCCCACCAGCCCGCCCAGCAACGCGAAGAAGATGACATACAGTAAGTGAAAACTTCTCATCGGTTGCAGGCGGGTGTAGCCCTCCAGCGCCGGGATCCCGAGCGTCAGGAAGGCCGCGGTAAATATCAACCCGAACGGAACCAGGCCGCCCGCCAGCTTTCGAAACGCGGGCAGCGTGTGCCGGAGATTCGCCTTGGAGAACCACCACAACAACGCCAGCGGCGCCAGCACCCCGATCCATTCGTACCAGGCCCACGCCGATGCGAAAAAGAACGTCCGCGACAACAGGCATTCGCGCGCCGGTCCCGTCACCGGCGAGAAGTCAAAAAACGGCAGGCCGATCATCGCCACGCACACCGGGCGGGCAACTTCACGCAGCCCGCGCCGCCAGAGCTCCATGCCGCCGACGAACAACAAGCCGTAGACGGCCATCTGCGGATGCAGGGACGCCGTCACCGCCAGCCACACCAACGCCCACCGCGGCCGGTTCGATAAGTAGCAGGCAATCGCAAAGAGCGTCGCCGGGGTGGAGAGCGATCGCGCCGTCAGGTACGGGTCCATGATGACCAGTCCGGTACCAGAAACCGGCACACTGAGGGTTGCCGCCAGGAGGGCCACGCCACACCACCGGGCCCCGGCGCTCTCAAAGCAGCAACCCAGCAGCCGCCATACCGCCGCCAGCAGCAGAAAAACGCCGGCGACGTGCCAGGCGAAGATCACCGCATCGATGGGCAAATGGCTCAGCCGCGCGGACCCCCCGATCAGCTCCGGAAAGAACGAAAGGTGCGCGTGCGACATGAAGAACTCGGCGCCGAAAGGGTACAGCGTCGGGTCCGCCACGCGCTTGATCGCCGGCACGTAGATGGCAGCGTCGTCCACGCCCAGGTGATAGCCGTGCACCAGCACGGCCAACGCGGTGATCACGCCCAAACCCGGTAAGGGAGACTTGGCGAATGATGCGGCGCGGGCTTTAAGAGATGGCATCGAAATCGATGATATCTTGATTGCCCGCACCCCTGATAGTAGGTGCGCACGCACGCCGCTTTTTGGGCGCATTCGGCGCCACTGGGCTACTGCTTGGCAGGCACGCCCGAGACACCGGTCACACCCGCACGGATGGCGCGGCGAACGAAGGACCGGTCGAAGGAAACAAAGCCGGCGCCGGGCGGTCTACTGGTCAGGTGCATCGCGTCAGCCAGCTCAATTCCGTGGGCCGTCAGCGCGAGAGCGGCCGCCACGGAGGGCTTGTCTTCGGTGTGTACGTTCTTCAGGCCGAGCAGCTTTGCGATTGCATCGCCGATAGCGCCCTCGTCAAATCCGTACAGGCTGCGCAGCACCCAACAGGTTTCCAGCAAGACGGTCTTTGCGATCCAGATTGGCCCGGCCGCAAACAGAAATCTTGCGGCGCCGGCCTGTTTAGGGTCGTCCTCCGTCAGCAGCCGAACCACCACATTAGTATCGACCGCGGTCATGACGCCGAATCACCTCGCGTTCCACAGCGGCGCGCATCTGCGCGGCCGTTTTCAATTTTCGTTTGGACCGCAGACAGCCGGCGACCTGGTCGAGATCGGTTTCCGGAAACGGGCCGGCGGGACGGAGCAGAATGCCATCGCTGGTTTCTTCGACGGTAAACTCCGTGCCCACATCCCACGCTCGCGAAGCGCGTATGGTTTTCGGCAGCACGATCTGACCCTTGGTGGAGAGCCGGGTGGTTTCCATCGGTAAGACTCCTGTAAGATTATGGCACACAGCCATCCCGAGTTTACCGCGCCAGTTCGAACCTTCCGTCCGCCCGCAGGCAATACTTCCGGCCGCGCCACAAGATGGTATTACCGAAGAAGCCCGCCAGCCACATGGCGAAGCTCAGCAGGTCCTGTAGCGGAACCAGGAAGAAGAGGCGCGCCGTCAGCCGGTCGCGCAGCACGTAGCCCGCCGTGGCCCATCCCGCGGCGGCGCGCAGCAAGAGGGTCGCGGCCACGGCCAGCCACCACTCCGGCTTCACCGCCCACAGCAAGAGCGCCAGCGGCAGCGGGTTAATAAAAAGCTGTCCTACGTAGCCCGCGGGGCGCGACCGGCGCGTACTGCGGTTCCAGCGCAGGCGGTGCCGCAGGTTGGCCGTCAGGGACTGCGCGCCGATATGATGCTCAATCACGTAGGAGGAGAGAATCACGCCGTCGCCGCGCGCCGCGGCCAGGCTGCCCATTACGAAATCCTCGGCCAGAAAATCTTTCACCGCGTCGAACCCGCCAATGCCTTCGAGCGTAGCGCGGCGCGCCGCGATGGTGGGGCCGAGCGCGAACTTCATCCCCTCGATCATGCGGGCCAGCAGCACGCCGCCGATGAACTCGGTGTTCAACCCCACGGCTTCGAGCGTCGACCAGAAGCTGGGCCCGGGCACGGCGCGGTAGGGGCAGGTGGCCATGCCG
>JANYJN010000122.1 GCA_025358475.1 Candidatus Solibacter sp. | reverse complement strand
GCCTGCTGGCACCGTGCAAGATGCTGATATCGCGGCCTGGGCAGCGGGACGAGGGCGTCCCGCGCGGACCAGGGGGTCCGCCCCACCAAGCCACGCGGGGTGGTTTTTCGCCTTAGTCCTTACGACATGCCGCACATATCTAGACCGTCCCCAGCCTGCGAGTCAAACACAAAGACAGGCCAGGAGGCCTGTCCTACTTCCTATCAGCGCCCGCGGGCCCGGCGGTCGCGATAGCGTTGTTAGAGAGCGGCGGTGGGGCCCCACTTACTTGGCCGGCGGCAGAATCTTGAGCTTCGGGGAGAGCTTGAAGACATCGTCGCCAAGATTCCTATTGATCTCGACGGTCTCGGAGTTGATCTCGTAGATCTTATCGCCGTTGCGCTGGCGGCGAATGCTGAGCGGCCACTTGACGCCGCCGCCCGCGTCGCGGTATCTGGCGAAGAGGGTCTCTTCGGTGTCGAAATCCTGGTACTCGGCATTGCGGCGCTTGAACACCTGGCGGACCGGCAGCTTGGTGGAAGTGCTGAAATAGACGGTCACGGTAGCGCCATCGGCATCGGTGATATCCACGATCTCCACCGGCAGGTTCTCGTATAGGTCGCTGCCCCGCGAGTAGAAGTCCATGGCGGGCTCATCCAGGCGCTGGCGGAGGATATAGAAGATGTTGCGCAGGGTGCCCTCGCGCCAGTTGTCGACGCGCTTGGGCTCCATTGGCCGCGCACCGTGGAAGTTGATTTCCCAGGCTCCCTCTTGGTTGAACAGCACTCCGGCGGATTCGTCTTTGCCAAAACTCTGGCGCTCGCTGACGCAAGGCTTGCCGGCGACGGGCGCCACGTAGCGAGTGTAGATTTTGGCGATCGAGAGGCCCTGCAATTCCTGCCGGTAGAACGAGTAGGCGCGGCCCGATTCCACGCGGTCCTCCATAGCAAGGTAGGCTTTGCCTCCCACGGCTTGGAGTGCCTCATTGACGACGCGTTTGCCGCGCTCATGGGCGGTTTCGGCTGCCATGGAGGCGCCGAGCGCCAGCGAAAGAAACAGCGGTCCGATGTTTTTCATTGCGGCCTTCGGGCAACCTCCAGCGCTTTCAAGCCGGTATTGATCTTATAGTCTTTCACCACGACGTCGGAGAACCTCCGCCCGCCCTGATTGATGGTGATCTTGAAGGGAACCTGGATCCCACCCACGTCGCGGAAATCTTCGTAGACGTCTTCGGAGTAGACGGGCGCGCCGTCGGCCTGCTGGGTGTCGTAGGCCACGCGTTTGGGCAGGTGAGTCAGCGGGTCGAATTCCACGCTGGCCACCTGGCCGGTTGTATCGGTGATCTGCACGGTGGAGTCATCGGTCGCGTTGACCGTACGGCCTGCGATGCGGTCGCTGAGAAGCAACCGGTAGTAGACGCGGAAAAGGTCTCCCAAGATCTGGCTGCGTTGCACGCCGGCCAGCGCGCCCCATCCCTGCGGGGTGGAGATCCAGCCGACCTTGCCATCCGTGTACGCGGACACGCGGCCGGCGGGAAGGGTGCTGTCCTGACGGAATACGGCAGGCGCGACCCATTTGTCGGTCTGCACGATTTTCCAACCGCCGGCGTTCGGCACGGCGGGATCGATCAAGTATTCCGCGAGCATGGTGTAGTCTTTGACGGCGGCGAGCTTTTCGGCTCCGCCCGCGGCCGCCTGCGCCTTGAGCAGGATCTGTTTGCCTTCGGCGAGGCTGGTATCGCTGCTCTCCACCACCTCGGGCTTGGCTTCCAAGATGGCGAGATCGAGTTTGGTTACCGGGCCGAGCTTGTCGAGCGGATCGCCGAACATGATTGAGTTGGCTACCACAACCACCGTGAGACCGGCGGGCTTGAGGTATTGTTTGGCCACGCGCAGCACATCGGCGCGCGTCACCGATTCCAGCACCTTTTGATGCCGCGGCAGGTAGTCCTTCGGATAGCCATAGTAATCCAGTGTCAGTTGACCTGCGAACAGTTTGGATTGGCTGTCGTAGGTGAATGCCAGGCTGTCGACCATGGCATCCCGTGCATTCCGCCACTCGTCCTCGGTGACTTCGGCGGCACGGATGCGGTCGATCTCCTCCTGGATGGCCTTGATGGTGGCGACAGTGGAGACGCTCTTGGTGCCGCCGGAGATTTCGAAGAGGCCCGGTTGGACGTAGCCGGCGTTCCAACTGGCGCTGACCTCATTGGCAATGCCCAGTGTGGTGCGCAGGCGGTTGGAGATGCGGCTCCGGGGCCCGCCGCCCAGGATGGCGGCTAGGATTTCGAGCGCGGCATAGTCCTTATCGTTGCGCTGGCCGCCGAGGTGGCCGATGGTAAAGGAAGTCTGCGGAGCATCCTTCTTTTCGGCGAGGAAGATGCCGGGCACGGGGACGTTTTTCACCTTCGCGAATTCGGCGGCGGGCGGCGGCGGCACGGTCCAATCGGCAAAGAGCTTTTCGATGGAAGCCTTCATCCCGGCGGTATTGAAATCGCCCCAGACGCCCAGCATTACGTTGGCCGGGAAAAAGTATCGCTGGTGGAACGCGCGCAGGTCCTGGCGCGAGACGCGGTCGATGGTGGCGTACTCCTGCGGCCATCCGAAGGGCGTATCTTTACCATAGACGAGGGCCGCGAATTCGCGGCGGGCCATGATACCGGCATTATCGTTGCGGTGCGCCACGGCGACGCGCAACTGGGTCTTGGCGAGTTCGATCTTGTCCTGGCGAAAACCGGGCTGGGTGAGCATCTCCTTGAACAGTTGGAGTGTGGCGGGGGTGTTCTCCTTCATTCCGGAGAAGGACATCCTGCCGAGAGAGTCGCTGATGGCGGATTGCATGTTGGCGGCTACACTGTCCAACAAGTTGTCGATCTGGTCCCCGGTTTTGACGGTGGTGCCGCCGGTGCGCATGACGATTCCGGCGAGTTGGGCCAGGCCGATCCGCTGGGGGGGGTCCAGTAGGCTGCCGGTACGAACCAGAGCCATTCCGCCGATCAGCGGCAGATCGTGATCTTCCAGCAGGGACACCTTCATGCCATTGGGTAGCGTGAAAGTGGCGGCATTGGGCGCCTGGAGGGCGCCGAGCGGCGGATACTTGAGGTCCTTTGGCGAGAGACCGCCGCTGGTAGCGGGCGCAGCGGCAGCTCCCCGGCTACGTCCGGCGGTGGGTGGCGCGACTGGGGTGCGGGGGGTCTGAGTTGTGCCGCGTCCGGCAGTGGGTGGCGCGGGCTTCGCCGTTTTTGGCGGGCCTGATCCCGCCATGCCCACCTGCGCATGGGCGGCGGCCGCCATGAGCAGGATGCCGAGAAGGGTTCTCATTGCGGACCACCGCTCTTGCGCTCCGGCGGTTTGGGCGGCGGCGGAGCATCGGACTGGCCGGGAAGTACGTTATACACCGTAGTGCGGCCGGTGGCCACGAAGTAACGGTTGGCTGCTTGCTGCACATCCTGGGGCGTCACCTGCTTGAGATCGTCCAGGGTGGTGAACAGTTTGCGCCAGTCGCCGTGGCTGGCGGAGTAGAGGGCGAGCAGACGCGCCAGATCGCGGTTGCTAGTCATCCCGCGTATGAGGCTGGCACGTTCCTGCGCCTGAGCCCGAGCCAACAGCAGTGGGTTGAGCGCGGTAGACTTGAACCGCTCCAGCAGCTCTTCCAGGGCTCGCCGATTCTCCTCCACGGTACGGCCCGGCGCTGGCACCAGCAGGAAAACAAACAAGTTAGGGAAGCGGCCATCGGGGCTGGTGGCAATCGCCTGGGCCTGCTGAGCAAGGTGTTTCTCCTGAACCAGCTCGTTGTAGAGCGTGCCCGTCCGCCCCTGGGAGAGAAGGATCTGTATCAGATCGAGCGGCCCATCGTCCTTGTCGTACTGGCTGGGACGTTTGTACCCAACCAGGGCGACAGGCGGGCCGGGCATCTCGATAATCACGGTCTTTGGGCCAGGCTGCGGCGGCTCTTGAGTGGTCACCAGAGGCGGCATCGGCCTGGCGGCCATGGGGCCGAAGTAGCGCTCCGCCAGGTGCTTAGCGTCCGCCGCAGTGACGTCGCCCACGATGGCGACGGTAATGTTGCCGGGGACGTAATAACGCTCGAAGAAGGCCTGGGCCTGCGTGCGGCGGAGATTTAGAATGTCGCTGGGCCACCCGGTGGACGGGTTGCGGTAGGGGTGAACCTTGAAGGCGGCCGACAGCAACTCCGACAGCAGCCGGGGCAGCGGATTGAGTTCCACCCGCTGCCGGTATTCCTGCACCGCCAGTTCGCGCTCCCGATAGAACTCGCGGAAGGCCGGGTGCAGCAGACGCTGGGATTCCATGAGGAACCAGAGTTCGGTGCGGTTGGAAGGGAGACTACAGGAATACTCGGTAGCGCCGGTGGAAGCCAAGGCGCTCAGGTCGACGGCTCCGCTTTCTTCGAGGATCCGGCGGTAATCGGCGGACGCGGCCCGGCGCTGCGCGTTTTCGGCCGCAAGGCGGACCTGGGTGCGCAGCATGTCGACGCGCGTCTGGTCGGCTCTGATGCCCTTATTGGCTTCCGACTCCATGCGGTCATAGGCCTCCTCGATGGCATCGAGCGCTCTCTTCTCTTCGGGCCAACCGCGCGTACCGATTGTCTCCGTGCCGTTGAAGGCCAGGTGCTCGAACATATGGGCGAGACCGGTTTCTCCGGCGGGATCCTGCACGCTGCCCACGTTCACCCACGTATGAAACGAAACCACGGGCGATCCGTGCCGTTCGAGCACGATGAAGTGCAGCCCGTTGGGCAGGGTAAACTCGCCCACCTTCTTTTGGAGTTCCTGGAACTCCTGCGCGGACAGGAGCAAACCCGTGGAGAGGAGCAGGGAGCAGAGGTCGAGACCACGCACGATTGACAACTCCTTCGGCCAGAGGAAAATCCAACTGCTTTTAAGAGGATAGCAAGCCATTGAAGGCGGAGTAATGCGGATTGTTCGAGCGGCGGTGTGCTCTTTCTTATGGCGGTATTGGCCGGCATCGTAGAACCGGAAGTACTTAAAGTACCCCAAGTACCAGCATGACTGTTGTTTTGATGGCAGCCTCCGCATAATGTACTCAGCCACGGAAAGGTAACTTAACAAATCATGGATTCCACTGTGTTTTGGGGAAAGCCGGGAGCGGACAGTGACGCAATCGGCGGAGAACGTCGCGAGTACCGGCGATATCACCTGCAACTGGAGCTGAAATGGAAGCTCATCCGGCGGCGTCGCCTGCTGGATGCGGGGGTCGGACGGACGGTAGACGTCTCCAGCGGTGGAATCCGCTTCGATGCGGGGCGTCATCTGCCCGAGGGGCTCAATGTGGAGCTTTCCATTTCGTGGCCCGTGCTGCTACACAACGTGGCTCCGATGCAACTGGTCGCGACAGGGAAGATCGTGCGCTGCGATGGCCTCCAGGCGGCGATTCGGACGATGCAGCGCGAATTCCGCACGGTGGGCGTTTCGAGCGGGCGCCCCATCCCATGGGAAATGGCCCCTCGCGATCCGTCGATGCTGCCCGGTTCTGCAATTTTCGCGGCGCTCGGCAAGCGTTATGAGGGTCGGGTCAGGTGACGGGGATGGCGCCCCCGCTAGTGTAGAGCGGCGCCAATAGTGCGCCCGATGCACTCCGGAGCGATCACCGGCTGCATTTGTGGAGCGACCTTTCAGGTTGCCACGTCATCCTTGCCGGCGTTCCTCGAAGAATGCCGGTACGAGTACGGCATGGCCCACCGCCAGGTTCGATGGCATGAGAGAGTCAGACCGCCGAAGCGTCGCGGGCATTCTTCATAAGTGGTGGGGC
>JANYJN010000120.1 GCA_025358475.1 Candidatus Solibacter sp. | reverse complement strand
GGGCCTGCGGCAAGGGCCGGCCGGCGGCTACTGGAGCGGCTACGTCAAGTTCGGCGGCAATCACCGCTTTACGCTCTGGGCGCGAGTCAAGGTAATGGTCGCCGCGGCGCGCGTGGTGGCCGCGCAAGATCTCAAGCCCGGTATGGCGCTCGAAGCAGTGCAGGTTCGCGTGGAAACGCGGCAGGACGTTCCCGCCGCGGGCTTCGTGATCGCCGTCGAGGAACTTGCCGGCAAGGTGTTGCGGCGCTCCGTCGCGGCGGGAACGGCCTTGCGCGCGGAGTGGTTGGCGCCCGCCAAGATCGTGCTGCGCGGCGAGACGGTGCGGGTAGAGGCTGTCCGCGGAGGGGCACGGCTCGAAATGGAATGCGTGGCCGAAGGCTCGGGCGCCATGGGCGAAATCATCCCGATACTGAATCCCGTTTCCCAACGGCGCTTTCCGGCGCGCATCGAGGCCAAAGGCAGAGTAGTGGCGACGAAGGGAAGTCTATGAAGATTCTGATTTTGGTTCTGTTGATCTCTGGCAGTACGTTTGCCGCCAAGAAGAAGTCCGCATCCCCGGCGCCCTCCGCGCTGGATCGCTACGTGGCCGACGCCCGCGGCCGCACGGCGGACGCGCCCGTCGCCGCTCCCGGCGGGATCTGGCTGCCGGGTTCGCGTCTGGCGGATGCGGCGCGCGACCTCAGAGCCAGCCAGATCGACGACATGATCACCATCCTGGTGGTGGAGAACGCTTCCGCGGTGGCCTCGGGAACGACGAAAACCGGGCGCAGCTCCAGCACCGCCAACTCGGTGAGCGCGCTGGCCGGCCTCACCAAGGCCATAGGCCCGTGGGCCAATCTGGCCGGCGTCACCGGCAACACGCAACTCAACGGCCAAGGCAGCACCAGCCGCGGCGTGGTGATCTCCACCACGCTCACGGCGCGAGTTTCCGGCGTGCTGCCCAATGGCGCCATGCTGGTGGAAGCCACCAAAGATCTCGAAGTCAACTCGGAGCGCCAGACCATCACGGTACGCGGCATTGTGCGCCCGGCCGACGTGGGCAGCGACAACACCGTGCGCTCCGACCACCTCGGACAACTGGAACTGCGCGTCAACGGCAAAGGGGTGGTGGGCGACGCCATCAAGCGGCCGTTCATCCTCTATCGTCTGCTGCTCGGCCTGCTGCCATTCTGAACATGAAACTTCTTACCCACGCGTTCCTCCTACTAATTCTTCTGCACGCCCCGGCGGCTCCGGCGCGGGCCGCACGCCTCAAAGATCTAGTTGCGATTGAAGGGGTGCGCGACAATCAACTGCTCGGCTACGGGCTGGTAGTCGGGCTCGCCGGCACGGGCGATCGCCAGCAGTCGGTGTTCTCGGCGCAGAGCCTGACCAACCTGCTGCAGCGCATGGGTGTCACGGTGGCGCCCACCGCGATCCGCGTCGCCAACACGGCCGCTGTCCTGGTGACGGCGACGCTGCCGGCCTTCGCGCAACCCGGTATGCATCTCGATATAACGGCGGCCGCCATCGGCGACGCCAGGAATCTACAGGGTGGTATCCTCGTGCTGACCTCGCTGCGCGGCGCCGATGGTCAGGTCTACGCCATCGCCCAGGGTCCGGTCGTCACCGGCGGGTTCTCCAGCGGCAAGGCCGGCACCTCCCAGACCGTGAACCACCCCACCGTGGGCCGCGGACCGGGCGGGGCCACCGTGGAGCGAGGCGCGCCGTCGGTCGCACCCACCGGCATCGTCCACCTTCAGGTGCGGCAATCGGATTTCACCACTACCACACGCATTGTGGAAGCCGTGAACCAGAAGTTCAATATGGTGAAAGGTCCGGCACACGCCGACAACGCCGGCATGGTGAGCGTCGCCGTGCCCGCCGAATACAGCACGCGCGTCACCGAGTTTATCTCCCAACTGGAAAACCTGACGGTGGAGGCGGACCGTGCGGCGCGCGTGGTCATCAACGAGCGCACCGGCACCATCGTGTTGGGGAAAGACGTCCACGTGTCGCCGGTCGCCATCCTGCATGGCAATCTCCCCGTCGAGATCCAGACCGAGATGCAGGTCTCGCAACCCAACGCCCTGGCTGGGGGTAATACCGTGGTGGTCCCGCAGACCACTGTCATTGCGAAGGAAGAAAAGGCCCGCAACATTGTGTTGAAACAGGGCGCGACCGTCGAGGAGTTGGTGCGCGCGCTCGCCTCCATTGGGTCCACCCCGCGCGACGTGATTGCGATCCTGCAAAACCTGCGCTCGGCCGGCGCGCTGGAAGCGGAAATCGAGGTGATCTGATGAGCGATATGGCAATTTCTTCCGCCGCCTTGCCCGCCAGCGCCGCCACAACCACCAAAGCGGACACTCCGGAAAAGGTGCGCGACGCCGCCCAGCAATTCGAAGCCCTCTTAATCGGACAAATTCTACGGTCCGCGCGGCAGAGCGGCTCGGCGTGGTTCAGCGACGGTGAGGATCCCTCAGGCGAAGTCGCCACCGACTATGCCGAGCAACAATTCGCCGCAGTCCTAGCCCAGAACGGCGGCCTGGGATTAGCCGACATGATCGCTAAAGGACTGGAGCGTAATCGCTGAGAGGAAAGCGAATGGCCGCTGATGAACGCAGATGAGCATGTTTGTGTTATCCGCGTTCATCGGCGTTCATCGGCGGCCAATTGTGCTTCTCGCGTTCCGCGCCAGGGGCCCCGGCCTCAGGCGCTGGCCGGAGAATGCATGGCTGTCATCTGAATCAAGGAGAACGCCGCGCCCTGCGGATCGGCGATCACTGAGAAGCGTCCCACATTCGGGATGTCCGGCGGAGGTACGCAGATCTTGCGGCCGAGTCGACCGGCGCGAGCGGCGCGTTCCGTGCAATCGGCGACGGTGATATAGATCATCCAGTGCGGCGGTACACCAAGGCGGAGCCTTGCACTAAGGCGGAGCCTTGCGCCACTAAATCACCATTATGCGATGGTCGGAGCACTCCAGTTCGATGGCTTGGTAGATGGAGCCGGTCAGCTCCAGGCCGTGTTGGGCCAGGAAGGGGAGAATGGAGTAGAGGCGCTCCTGCAGGTGGCGCTCGGGGTAGATGAGTCCGTAGAGGGAGGCGGCATCGCGGGCTGCGTGTTCATCGCGGCGCAGGGCTTCGCGGCCGGTCTTGCGTTCCATTTTGGCAAGCTGGTAATCGATCTTTCTGGCGCTACGGTCGAGGGCTTGGGCGAGTGTCGGGTCGAATGCCGCTAACTCGGCGCGCATTCGCGCCACGGCGCCTCCCACGGTAGCGGCGGATTCGCGAATTCGGCTGGCCAGTGCGGCAGGCACGAGACGTGAGGCGATGCGTTCCTTGAGCGAGATTTCGCCGTGGAAGAAATCGCCGAGCGAAAGCCGGTTGCGCTCCATCAACTTGGCGCTTTGGCTATCTAGGATGGTAAAGCCGGCGCGTGGCACGGCGACCGGCATACGCCCCAGCAGACGGCGATAGAGGGCCTCGGATTGCGCCAGATACGCGATCTCTGCCGGACCGCCGATGTAGCTGACCGTGGGCAGCATCGAATCCTGAATCACCGGGCGGAGGAGGGCGTTAGGCGAAAGCGAGGCGGCGCGGTCCATCAACTCCTGGCTGCTGAAACGGCGGCTATTGTGCACGTACTCGTTGCCCGTGCGGCGCAGGGCTAAGCGCTTGCCGTTTTCCAGCAGGAAGACGAACGAGGTGTGGTCTTCCACATGGACCTGGGCATGATACCCGGCTTCGGCCAACTCGCGGTTGCGCGCCAGGACGCCGTCGGTGAGATCCCCCGCGGCTGCCACGGCGGAGGCAAGCGCGGGAGCGGCGAGAGAGCGGAAGGCCGGCAGCATCGGGTCCAGATACAGGATGTCGTATTGCGCCAGAAGGCGGCGCAGCAGTTCGCCGAACGCCTGTCCCATGGTGTTGCCGGCGCGGTAGGTTTCCTCCACCAGGTCGGCAACCTCTTCCCCGAAGGGAAGCCCGTGCAGCGCGGCGCGCAGTTCGCGCACGGGAGGGGCTGCCAGGGTAACGCTGCCGACAGGCTGCTCCACCGAGGCGCGGCGCATCTCCACTTTCCTTGGCTGATGGTCCGCGCCGAAGACCCAGGCGTGGTTCACCTCGGCGAAATCGTGATCCTCGGTGGCCAGCCAAAACACCGGGACCGCGGACAATCCGTTGGCGGACAGCCAAGCGGCCAGTTTTACCGCGTGCAGGACTTTATATATGGTGTAGCATGGGCCTGAGAACAATCCCACCTGCTGCCCGGTCACGACGGCGACTGTGCCGGGTTGTGCCAGGCGTTGGAGCGCGGGACTCTCGGGATTCTGCACCCGTAACGCGTCGATCAACGCGGCGCGACGGTCCGCGGAAAACTCGATCTGCCGGGCGGCGGCCTGAAAAGCTTCCAGACTGCGCAGCGGATGCTGGTAAAAAGGGATGGTTCTATCTGGGTGATACAGTACGTCCGTAAACAAACGGGTAGTATTGGGCAGATCGGTCTGTGGGACGCAAGTACAGTGCATGCGTGGATCAGCTTAACAGATGAGCAGGCGGCAGCGAAAGATTCGATGCATCCCGATTCGATACATCCCCGGGCGGGACTGGGGCGGGCGATAGAGTAGGCCCATGTTTCCGATCAGCCGGCGGGGAGAATCTTGGAGATGTCGTTATAAATGGCGAATGCGACAATCACCATGATGCAGACGAAGCCCACCTTAAACACCGCTTCCTTGACATTGAGGCTGAGATCGCGCTGCATCATCATTTCCACCAGCAACATCACGATCACGCCGCCATCCAGAATCGGGATGGGCAGCAGGTTGAAGATGGCGAGGTTGAGGCTCACCATGCACATCAACTGAAAGAATTCCGCCGGACCTTCGCGGGCCGCGGCGCCCGCCATCGTGCCGATGCCGATGGGGCCCGACAGATTCTTGGGCGACATGCGGCGCTCCAGCATTCCTTTGAGGAACTGCACGATCAGCAGCGCGCCTTTGCTGTTGGCGTGAATGGATTCGCGAAACGCGGCCGGGAGCGAGAGTTTGGTGGTGATGATGCGCAGTTTCTGCTGCGGAATCACGCCGATCATCCAGCGCGCGGGGGCATCCACGCTGGAAAATACCGGCTGTACCGTGACCACATGGGGCTGGCCGTCGCGCAGGTATTCCAGCTCGACAGGCTTTCCGCCACTGTTCTTCGTAATCTCCTGGAACTTGATCTGCGAGTGAATCGGCTGGCCGTTGACGGTCACCAGCAGATCGCCTTTTTTGAGCCCTGCCTTCTCGGCCGGCATGCCGGGTTCGACGGCGCCCAACTGGATCTGGCCTCGCTCATCCCAGCCCGCGAAGCCCATGCCGGAACGCTCCCCGAGGATCGGCGTCACGGCGGTTTCGAAGTTCTTACCGTTGCGCTCGATGGTGAGGTACATTGGGCGGAAAGCGCTGGCAATTTCCTTGTAGCCGACGTCATCCCAAGTCGGGTTCTTCTTGTTGTCGAGCCGGACGATGCGGTCGTTGTCCTGAATGCCCGCCTTGGCGGCAGGTGAATCGACCATCACGTGGCCGATAACGGCCTGCATGTCCTCGTCGGCCACTTTCTGGAACTTCACCATGTAGAGGCCGGTGAGCAGGGCCACCGCCAGCACCATATTCATCAAGGGCCCGGCGAAGGCGATGATCAAACGCTGCCAGCGGGGCTTGGAAAGGAAGCCGCGCGGGTCGCCGGCGTTTTCGTCCGAGGGCTGTTCGCCGGCCATCTTGACGTAGCCGCCCAACAAAATCAGCGAGAAGCGGTAATCGGTATCGCCGCGGCGGAATCCAAACAGGCGCGGTCCAAACCCGAAGCTGAAGGCTTCCACCTTCACATCGAAATAGCGGGCGGCCCAGAAGTGGCCCAACTCGTGGATCATGATCATAACCCCGATCAGAACCAGCAGCCACAAAACGTTTTCACCAAAGATGAGCATATAGCCTCAAGCTGTCACAGTGCCGGCCGCGCGGGCCGTTGCCAGTTCGCGCGCCTTGGCCCGCGATTCCCTGTCAATCTCCAGGATATCGCCAACCGTGCGCGGCGTCCGGGAGGGCATCCGCGAAAGCGTCTCCTGAACAATTTCGTAAATGGACAAATAGCCGATCCTGCCCTCCAGAAAAGCTTCCACCGCTACCTCATCGGCCGCGTTCAGCGTACAGGTAGCGCTGCCGCCTGCTTCCTGGCACTGGTAGGCCAATTTCAGTAAAGGAAACTTGGCAAAATCGGGCGGCAGGAATTCCCACTGCCTGGCCTGCGCCCAATCGATCTTGGGTACGGGCGCTTCCGCCCGGTCGGGATAGGTGAGCGCGTACTGGATCGGCATGCGCATGTCGGTCGCAGAAATCTGAGCAAGTACGCTGCCATCCGTGTACTCGATCATGGCGTGGACCGTCGATTGGGGATGAACCACTACATCTACCTGAGATGGGGCGAAATCGAACAACCAGCAGGCCTCGATCACTTCGAAGCCTTTGTTCATCAAAGTCGCGCAATCGACGGTGATACGGTTGCCCATCTTCCAAGTTGGATGCTTCAGTGCCTGCGCTGGCGTCACTTTTGCGAGGTCGCCCGCGGGAGTATTGCGGAAGGGGCCGCCCGAGGCGGTCAGGATCAGCTTGGAAACCTGCGCCCGGTTGCCCGCACGTAAGCATTGATGGGCCCCGTTGTGTTCGCTGTCCACCGGCAGGATTTCCGCTCCATACTTAAGGACGGCTTGCATGACCAGGCTGCCGCCGGCGACCAGAACTTCCTTATTGGCCAATCCCACGCGCTTGCCGAGGCAGACCGCTTCATAGGTAGCTTCCAGGCCGGCCACTCCGACGATGGCCGAGATCACGGTATTGACCTCGGTGGCCCGCACGGCTTCCAACCGCGCCGCTGAGCCCCATCCCAGTTCCGGCCAATCGGTTCGAGGCAGGCCGGACACCGTTAGATATTCTGTCAGCCGCGTCAACCCTTCGGAGGTCGCGACTACGGCGAGTTTGGGGCGGAATTCCAGGATTTGCGCGGTGAGGGTCTCGATGTTGTGGCCCGCCACCAAAGAGTACACTTGGTATAGGTGGGGGTTGCGCCGAATCACGTCGAGAGTGTTGGTTCCGATTGAGCCGGTAGATCCCAGAATCGCAATTATTTTCATCGGAGGATCTGCCATTCTACCACGGGGCACCCAGGAGCCAGCCGTGGGCGAATGTACGGTTTTTCATAGGACGGTTTAGGGGGAATGTTGGAATATGCCACACCTTTAGCTGAAATGGGGCTATTTGGGGGGCTTCTTGCTTGGAAGATCCTCTAAGCCCTTTCGGGCGCCGGGGAGGATTGCTTCAGGGGTCTTTTATTTAGAGGTTAGTCTCGCTTTGGTGGGAGTTGCCTCCCCGGCTTATTCCAATAATAGTAGATTTCGTTTCCGGAAGCAACACTTTT
>JANYJN010000096.1 GCA_025358475.1 Candidatus Solibacter sp. | reverse complement strand
CATGTCCTCGTTCGAGAGGCCGAATTTTTCGCTGCCGAAGACCAGCGCGACGGGCGCGGCGGGCAGCGCGCGCAGCATCAGCCGCGCTGCATACTCCAGGCGGCGGATGGGGTGTTGCAACTCGCGGTGTCCCACGCTGGTAGTGCCCACCACCAGGCGGCAATCGGAGACCGCGTCGGCCAGAGTGGCGAATTCCTCCGCCTTCTGAAGCAACGGCGCCGCGCCCACCGCGGACCTGGCTTCGCGGAAAGCCACGTCGTAGGGGCTCACCACGCACAGGCGTGGGAAGCCGAAGTTGGCCATGGCGCGGGCGGCGGCGCCGATGTTGAGCGGGTTGCGCGTCGCCACTAGAACCACGCGCAAATTATTCTTCCAGTTGGCCGTGATGCTTCGATCGTAGCTTATATCGAAGCCCCGGAAGTCTGCTACTCTGCTGAGTGAAGCATGGGCCCGCCGCAATTGGGAAGTGTGCGCCCTTTCACAGATGCCTGGGGCGTTTGTAACCCAATTTGACAACGAAACCCCAAACCCCCTAAACTAAATAGTTTGCAACCGCGAATAGTTGGAGATGTGTGTCAATGAGTACTGAGTTCCCCACAAAGAATGGGATTAACCGCCAGTGGCATCTGATCGATGCCCAGAATGTCGTGCTGGGCAAACTGGCTAGCAAGGCCGCTATGGTGTTGATGGGTAAGACCAAACCAATCTACACGCCGTTCATCGACACGGGCGATCACGTGATCGTTATCAATGCGGAGAAGGTGAAGGTAACGGGCCGCAAGGAAGAGGACAAGCTTTACCGCCATTTCACCGGGTATCCGGGCGGGCTGGTGGAGAAGAGCTTGAAACGGGTGCGCGCCGAGAAGCCCACCCGGATTATTGAGGATGCCATCGCTGGCATGCTCCCCAAGAATAAGCTTGGCAAACAGATGTTCCGGAAACTGAATGTTTACGCGGGTGACCAGCATCCGCACGCGGCGCAGCAACCCGTCGTGATGACCATCAAATAGCGCGCAGGAAGGTAACGGTTAGTGGCAGCTACTTTAATTCAATATTTGGGTACGGGCCGCCGGAAGAGATCGGTGGCCAGAGTGTTTTTGCGGCCCGGTACGGGGCAGATCAAGGTCAACAATCGCGCGTTCGAAAATTACTTTCCCACGGAAAGTACGCGCGCCGTGGTGCGGCAGGCGCTGGCTGCCACCGAAACCACGGACAAGTTCGATCTTTTGATTCTGGCTAATGGCGGAGGCGTCGCCGGACAGGCGGGCGCATGCCGTCTGGGAATTTCCCGGGCTTTAGTGGAGTTCAACGCGGAACTGCGGGGACAACTGAAGAAACTAGGTTTCCTGACCCGCGACCCGCGGCAACACGAGCGCAAGAAGTACGGTCAAAAGGGCGCCCGCAAGCGGTTCCAGTTCTCCAAACGTTAAGTCTCCGCGAGGCCTGGAAGGCGGTTGGCTCGCCTGCCAGGCTTTGCAATCTTTTAACCGAAATCCGGCTCCAGTCCGCCGCGTAAATCTCGCTTTGGACCGCGCGGCTTGTGATTAGAGCACGTTAATTTTTAGGAGTCAATTTGCCTCAAATCTCGATGAAGGAGTTGCTCGAAGCTGGCGTTCACTTCGGGCACCAGACCAAGCGCTGGAATCCGAAGATGAAAGAATACATCTTCGGCGAACGCAACGGCATTTACATCATTGACCTTCAGAAAACCCTGAAGATGTTCAAGGACGCCGCCCGGTTTGTGGGCGAAATGGCCTCACAAGGCAAGAATGTCCTCTTCGTGGGCACCAAACGCCAAGCGCAGGAAGCCATCGCCGAAGAGGCCAATCGCTGCCAGATGTATTACGTCAACCAGCGCTGGCTGGGCGGGCTGCTGACGAATATGCTGACGGTGCAGAAATCGATCAAGCGGCTCAAGGAACTGGAAGGAATGGCTTCGGTGGAAGGCGGCTATGCCGGCCGTCCCAAGAAGGAAGTCATCCGCCTGGAACGCGAGCGCAAGCACCTGGATACGAATCTCTCGGGTATCAAGGACATGCCGGGCCTGCCCGACGTGCTCTTCGTGATCGATTCCAACAAGGAAGCCATCGCGGTAAAGGAAGCGCGGCGCCTGGGGATTCCGGTGGTCGCCATCGTGGACACTAATTGCGATCCCGACGAAGTGGATTGGGTGATCCCGGGCAACGATGACGCGCTGCGCGCCATCCGCCTGTTCGCCAGCAAGATCGCCGATGCCGTGGTGGAAGGCCGCGCGCTGGCTACGGAACACGATTTTACCGCCGACAAGATTGTCAGCGAAGAGAGCCCTGCCGAAGAAGGCATGATGGAGTACACCGAA
>JANYJN010000079.1 GCA_025358475.1 Candidatus Solibacter sp. | reverse complement strand
ACGGTGGCGCCTCTCATTCCGGGTTCGGTCTCCACCACCAGCATGTCCACGGTCGCCGGCAATTCCACGCTGATCGGCTTGCCTTCGTAGAATTCCACCGATACCTTGAGTTGCGGAATCAGGTAATTGGTGGCGTCGCCCAGCAGGTCCTTCATCAGGTGCATCTGCTCGTAGGTTTCGACGTTCATGAAATAGTAGTACTCGCCGTCGTCGTACAAGTACTCCATTTCCTGCTGGTCCATGATCGCCTTCTCCACCTTTTCCTCGGAAGAGAAGCGGTTTTCCGTCATGGAACCGGTGCGCAGGCTACGCATCTTGGCCTGCACAAAACCGCGCAGATTTCCGGGCGTCCGGTGATTCACGCTAAATATCGAGTACAGTTCGTTGTTGAACTTGATCACCATGCCCGGACGCATCTGGGTTGCTGAAATCATGAAACTCCTGTGAATGTAAACTTGACCCTACGGAGACCTTATTGTAACAGGTGGGTAGCAGCAGGCGGGGTAGCCTCTGTGTCCGCTTGCCCCGCCCTGCCGCCGGTTAGAACGGAAGGATCTCTTCGCGAATCGGGTCGAAATCGATGCGCCGCCTTTGCATGTAGGAGATGTTTCCCAAATGCGAAGCCTGCGCCGAGCGGTGGCCGATCAGCACGTCGCCATTGGGAAGTTTGCGCGATTTCACGCAGTCCAGGAAGTTCTGAATATGATCCTGGTCCAGGTCGGTGGAAGCCACTACCAGGGTGGGCTTGGCACCTCGCCCAACCGGCGTGAATTCGTAGTGCTGCCGGTCAATCCAGAGCCGCCCCTGGGTACCGCAGAATTCAATCCCTTCGCCCCGGATACCCGGCACCAGCGTGGCCTCAAAGGTGGCCGTGAACTGCTGCGGGTATTCCAGCAGCACGTTGATGGTGTCGGGCGCGGTGCGGCCATCCTTGTAGTTGTAGACGCCGCCCGACGCCGAGGCGGCAATCGGAATGTCGGCTCCCATGAACATGTGGACCACATCGATCCAATGGGTGAATAGATCGGTGACCTGTCCGCCGCCGAAATCCAGATAGGCGCGCCAGTTCCAGTACTGCTGCGGATCCCAGTCTCGCCACTTGAGCGGGCCCAGGAAATGTGCCCAATCCAAATTCGACGGGCACTCTTTGAGGCTGTCCGGCGCCTTGCGCAGGTGGTAGCCGTTGCCGTGCCACCAGGTGCGGGCCAGCGTGACCTTGCCCAGTTTCCCGGTGTCCATGTACATCTGCTTGGCTTCCAGGTAGTGCTTGCCGGAGCGCTGTTGCATGCCCACCTGGCAGATGCGGTTGTTGACGCGCGCGGCCTTGACGATGGGCGGCCCTTCCTCTATCTTCAGGGTCAGCGGCTTCTCCACGTACACGTCCTTGCCCGCGGTGAGCGCATCGATGGCAATGGCGGCATGCCAGTGGTCGGGCACGCCGATCAGGACGGCGTCCACCTCCTTCATGTCGAGCAGTTTGCGATGGTCGGTGAAGCTTTTGGATTTGGGCGCGATCTGCTGGGCGGCGTCGATCTGGGCGCCGTAGACATCGCAGACCGCAGTGACATCCACGGTTCCGGATTTCACGAACTTGCCCATGTCGCCGCGGCCGCGCTCGCCGCAACCGATCAGTCCGAGTTGCACGCGCTCGTTGGCGCCGTAAACACGGGAGTAGGAAAGTGCAGTGGCGGCAGTCACGCCGCGTAGAAATGTCCGTCGTGGGACATCGTTTTCAGGCATGACCCGATTATATGTTGAATCAGGACTGTCCGGCTGGGGATCGTGTGGAATTGAGCGTTTGCGCCTTTTCCCGACATGGCGACCGCAGCATAGACTACAATTCGGCTTCGTGCAGATCCATGCCTATCAACGCCGATGAGCCCCACCTGTGGAAAGCGGACACCCGCACTTCCGTCGATCAGTTCAATCGGTGGTTCATGAAATTTGCTCCGAAGGCCTACAGGGAAACCCGCGAAAAGACGATCAATAGCGTTGAAGAGGGCCTCACTCTGACAAGGGACCTGGCGACCATCACACCCGGCGTGATTAAGGCTCACCCGGAGATTCTTCCGACTCTCCGCATGTCGACTTGCCCGCCGCTCGCCCGCGACCGGCTCATCGGACTAGCCGATTCCAGCAAGAGCCTCGTCGGTTCCCTGGAACAGGGAAAGGTGCCGCCATTCATGGCTCCTGATGCACTTGAAAAGCACCTCCGCAGTATTACCAACATTCTATCGCGCATGCTCGACGTGGATATTTTCCCGTGGCTGCAAGAAGGGCGGCAGCCAACAAAAAAGGAGCGCTATCGGTCATCGACTATTGTGGCGGACCGGCTCTGCGGCGCCGTCGCCGAACCCATCGTCAGAAACGCCCAGGAGAAACGCCAGCTTGCCCTGATTCAGGATTACCTTACCGGCCGCGGCTACAAGCTGAAGGCGCTCCCCGCGTCAACGCTGCTCGCCCAAATGGAACCGGGCACCTTCACGTTCCGTCTCAACGTGCTGGTGAAGCCATCCGGCGCCGGATCGACAAGCGTCAAGATCCCAATTGACGCAGTCATCCAGCCGAAGAAGGCCAAACTCCCACACCTGCCGCTGCTGATTGAGGCAAAATCGGCGGGCGATTTCACCAACGTGAACAAGCGCCGCAAGGAAGAAGCCACGAAAATCAACCAGCTCAAAGCAACGTACGGAGGGGATGTGGTATTCGTCTTGTTCCTATGCGGCTACTTCGACGCACCCTACCTCGGGTACGAGGCTGCCGAAGGCATCGACTGGATATGGGAACATCGTATTGAGGATATCGACCAGTTGGGTATCTAGCAGCATATGACCACTATTGCAGTCGAATCCATCGAAGCGCGCCGGCTGAAAGAACAGGCACGGCTGGACAGCCTCAAGTCCGCTGCCGAGCGCAATAAATGGGGCCAGTTTGCGACGCCGCCAGAACTCGCCTTAAGCATCGTACGATATGCGCGTGGCGTCATGGAGGACATCCCGGTGCGCTTCCTCGATCCCGCCATTGGAACCGGCTCCTTCTACTCCGCACTCAACCAGGCATTTCCAGCCCAAGACATTTCCGCGGCCGCGGGCATCGAGCTCGATCCGATTTTCGCCAGAGCCGCCACGGAGTTGTGGCAGGGACGTGGATTGATTGTCACCGAGGGTGACTTCACCCGCCAGGCTCCACCCGATCAGCGCTTCAATCTCGTGCTGACGAACCCTCCTTACGTGCGGCATCACCACCTCTCGGTCGATGACAAGAAGCGGCTAAAAGCGAAACTTGCCCAATCGCTCCTCCTGGATATCAGCGGTCTCGCCGGGCTGTACTGCTATTTCCTGCTGCTTTGCCACGATTGGATGGAAGAGGAAGGCTTGGCCATTTGGTTAATCCCGTCGGAGTTTATGGATGTGAACTACGGTTCCACCATTCGGTGCTACCTCACCGAACGTGTGACGCTGCTGCACATTCACCGGTTCTGCCCAACCGACGCACAATTCACCGACGCCCTTGTGTCGTCCGCGGTAGTGGTCTTTCGGAAATCCGCGCCGCCACCCGATCATACAGCCCGTTTCTCCTTTGCCGGCTCCATCGAGCACCCACGAACTGAAGAGCATTGCCGCTGGACCTGCTTCGCCGATCCCGAAAATGGACTCAGTTTCCGGGCAACGCGGCTCCAGAGAGGACTGGCGAGCTAACGCTGGGTGACATCTTCTCTATCAAACGTGGCCTTGCCACGGGATCCAACAACTATTTCATCCTTACTGAATCCGAAGTGAACGACTGGCAGATTCCGCGTCGCTTCGCCAAACCCATACTCCCCGGCCCGCGCCATTTGCCAGAAGACGTCATAGAGGCGTTACCAGACGGTGGGCCAAAGCTCTCGCCGCAACTTTACCTGCTGGACTGCACCGAGCCGGAAGAAAAGATTAGAGCTATGTGGCCCCGGTTTCACGAATACCTCCAAAAAGGGAGGCTGCAAGACACTCATGCCTCATACCTCGCCAGCCGCCGTACACCCTGGTACTCGCAAGAACAGCGCCCGCCCGCACCATTCCTTTGCACATATATGGGCCGGTCGCGAAACGGCAAGCACCCATTCCGATTCCTCTGGAACCGTTCCCAAGCCACTGCCCACAATGTTTACCTCATGCTCTATCCGAAGGGGCCGCTGCGTGACGCTCTAGCCAAAGATCCCGGACTTCAACGACAGGTATTTGAAGCACTGCAACGCATTACCCCCGCTCAACTTCTTGCCGAGGGTAGGGTTTATGGAGGTGGGCTGCACAAAGTAGAACCGAAGGAACTTGCTCAGATTCCGGCTCGTACTATTCTTGATCGCCTTGATGCCGATTTCGTCGTCGATCGCCAAGAATGCCTGTTTGTTTGAAACCGCAAGCTCTTCGCTGCGTAGTTGAATCAGTATCCCAAAAGGCGGTCCATCTCCGCCGCCAACGTTTCGGTCTGCGGAAGAATCGCCGTTTCGAGCCGCGGGTGGTAGCCCACCCAGGTGTCGAGCGCGCCCCCGCGGCGCACGGGAGCGTCTAGCGAAGCGAAGAGTTCGTCGCCAATCCGCGCCGCGATTTCCGCGCCGTAGCCCCATGAAAGGCAGTCCTCGTGGGCCACTATCACACGGCTGGTCTTTTCCACCGAGGTCCGAATGGCCGCCCAATCGTAGGGCGCAAGCGTGCGCAGATCCAGGATCTCGATGCTCACCGCCGGGTCGCGCCGTTCGATCTGCGTGGCCGCGAGCATCGCCTTCTGCACCAGCGCGCCGTACGTAATCACGGTCAGACTGTGCCCGGGCTTCACCACCTTGGCCCTCCCGAAGGGAATGGTGTAATCGGCGCCCGGATGCGCCGAGCGGTTGTAGGGCTCGCGGTAGAGGCGCTTGTGCTCCAGGAATAACACCGGGTCGTCGGCGCGCATGGCGGTGCGCAGCAGGCCGCAGGCATCGGCGGCGTTGCTGGGGAAGACCACGCGCAATCCGGGAATATGGGTGAAGATGGATTCGCCGCACTGGCTGTGATAGACCCCGCCGCCGTTCAAGTACCCGCCGATGGCCACGCGAATCACCGCCGGACACGAGAACTTCCCGTTGGATCGCCAGCGCATCGTGGCCAGCTCGTCGCGCAGTTGCATCATCGCCGGCCAGATGTAATCAAAGAACTGGATTTCCGCCACCGGCTTGAGGCCGCGCGTTGCCATACCGATGGCGCGTCCCACGATGGAGGCCTCGGCCAGCGGCGTATTGAAGGCGCGGCGCGAGCCGAATTCCCTCTGCAACCCGTGGGTGACCTTGAACACGCCGCCCTTGCCTTTCACCTCGCGCAGGTTGGCTTCGCGCGTGCAATCGGCCACGTCTTCGCCGAACACCAGGATATCCGGATTGCGCCGCATTTCCTCGCGCAGAGTGGCGTTGATCAGGTCCACCATGGTCATGGGCGCACCCTGGAAACGGGGCTCCGCACAAAACGCCTCGGAGGCCGGGTCCACGGTCTCCGAATAGAGATGCGTCAAGGCGGACGCCGCCGCCGGTGGCTCATCGTGCAGCGCCTGTTGGGTGGCCTGCTCGATCTCCTCGTCGATTTCGTGTGTGATGTTTTGCAACATGCGGCGATCCATCACGCCTTCGTCGATCAGCAGGTTGGGAAACAGCAGCACGGGATCGCGCGCGGATTCTCCCTCGCGTTCCGCCGCCGTACGGTAATGCCGCTCGTCGTCGGAGAGCGAGTGCGAATAGGGACGGATGCAGTGCGCATGCACCAGCGCCGGCCCGCGCCCCTGGCGGCAGTGCTGCGCGGCTGCCCGCATGGTGCGGAAGCTCGCGATGAAATCGGTGCCATCCACTTCCTGGAGGAACAGCCCGGGGACAGACGCCGTGAGCGCCGAGATGCTGCCGCCGGGAGTCTGCGCTTCCACGGGCACGCTGATGGCGTAGCCGTTGTCCTCAATCAGGAACAGCACCGGCAGCCGCTCCAGCGACGCCAGATGCAGCGCCTCCCAGAATTCGCCCTGGCTGGTGGCGCCTTCGCCGGAACAGACCAGCGTGACCTCGCCGCTGTTGGCGTCCTGGTAGCGCGAGGCTTCGGCGCATCCCACCGCCTGCAAAAACTGCGTGCCGGTGGGCGAGGACGAACTCACCAGGTGGTAGTCGCCATGCCCCCAGTGCGACGGCATCTGGCGCCCGCCGCTTGCGGGGTCCGCCGCCGCGCCCACCGCCTGTTGCAGCATTTCGTGCGGCGTGACGCCGAGTGTGAGACAAAGCGCGCGGTCGCGGTAGTAGGCATAGAACCAATCGTGCCCGCTTGAGAGCGCCATGCCCGCCGCCACCTGCACGGCCTCATGCCCGGCGCCGGAAATCTGAAAGTAGATGCGGTTCTGCCGCTTGAGCGTCACTTCGCGGTCGTCCAACCGCCGCGATGTGTGCATCAGGCGGAAGGCGCGGATCAGTTCCTCCGCCGGTAGGCCTGCAAAACGTTCGGCAATAGATGACTGCTGTGCGCTGCTTTCCGTGGCCACTCCCGGCGCCCCCCTTCAACCAGTGTACTAACGCCCGCTAATTGGCCGCCCGGTTGGGCGCAAATATCCCGCCGGAAATCGCCAACTCTCCCTCCGCGATTCCCTGGCCGCCTTGGTATCGACGCAATTAAAGTGATGCCCGCCCGGGCCATGATTATGGGCACTCTTGCCCAATGGTCCGCGGCCGACGCCCTCGTCGGCCTGTTCGCACCCTGTATGATGCTGACCCCAGTGTGCCGGCGGCGGGACGGGGGCGTCCCACGCGGACCAGGGGGTCCGCCCCACCAATGCAGCGGCATGCGCGCCTGGGCCATGATTGTGGGCACTCTTGCCCAATGGTCCGCGGCCGACGCCCTCGTCGGCCTGTTCGAACCCTGCATGCTGCTGACCCCAGTGTGCCGGCAGCGGGACGGGGGCGTCCCGCGCGGACCAGGGGGTCCGCCCCACCAATGCAGCGGCATGCCCATTTCCTGGGTAAAGTGGGTGGCATTGGGCCATGACCGAGCCTTCGAGCTTGGCAAGGCCGGCTTAAAGCCGGCTGCAGCCAGGATTGGCTGCCCACAATTTTGGGCAGGATGATCACCGGGCTCAAAACTAAGTGGCGTTGGCCTGTTGGGCCAGTTTGGCGGCGACGATCGCCTGGCCCACGTGTCGCTGCGTGTGTTCGGCGATGTGCGTCAGCAGGCCGATCACCGTGGTGGGCAGGCGCTTCCGGCCCACCGTTCGCGCGTCGCCAAGAGTGGCCGGGTCCGTCGCCCGGATGACCGCTTCGGCATCGCTGAAGGCGTGGTTCAAGGCGGCCAGCAGTTGCTCGCGGGACGGCTCGCCCGGGGATTCTTCCGCCGCCATAGCGTCCAACTGCGCCGCCGTGAGTTCCTCTCCCTGTAGGTAGGTCATGAGGCGGTTCGTGCTGCCGGCGATATGCAACATATGGAACCCTACCGATGCCAGGCCGTGAGGGGCGGCCCAGATGCGCGCCGGGGGCAGGCCCGCCGTGTATTTTTCCAGGTCTTCGCGCGCCATCTGGAAGGAATAAAGCACCGGCGTCAACAAGGGATGCACCCCCTTGATGGGACCGCGCATCCAGGGCTCGGGTAAGGCGTCGGTGTGTTTCACGGTTTCACCTCTCCACTACGGCCAGCGGACGCAGCGGGGCGCCCGTGGCTCCTCGAATCTTCATCGGCGCGCCCACGAAGAGGAACTCCGTCACCCCGTCCGCCGCCAGTTCCTCCAGATTCAAACACTCGATGATGTGAATCCCGCTCTCCACCAGCAGGTGCACGTGCACCGGCATCGACGGCGCCGGCGATTTCTCAAACGCCACCGTGTCGCTACCCGCCGCGAAAACTCCCCGCGCGCTTAACCACCTCGCCGCTGCCAGGCCCGGACCGGGCAGCCGCGTCTCGTTGACGAACCGCCGCGCGTCCTCGAAGTAGCGCGCCCATCCCGTGCGCAGCAGCACCACATCGCCGCGCTGGATCTCCGTCTTGCGCGCCGCTTCCAGTTGCTCGGGCGTGATCTCGCAATCTTCCGCCAGCGGCCCGGAGCCTTCCACACTCCCCGCCACA
>JANYJN010000798.1 GCA_025358475.1 Candidatus Solibacter sp. | reverse complement strand
CGCAGCAGTGGAACCTGACGCTCGAGAGACAGATCCGCTCGATGAGCGTGTCGGCCGCCTATATTGGCAGCCACACGGTGGCCCTGCTCTATCCCCGCAACATCAATCAACCGGTTCCCGGTACTGCCGCTTTCACCAGCTTTCTACACCCGGGATTGCAGTCCATCCTGCTACAGGAGAATGGGGGCAGCCAGTCGTACAACTCCCTGCAACTTGCCGCCGCGAAAAACGCCGGCAAGAACCTGACCTTCTCGGGCGGATTCACCTGGGCTAAGGATCTGACGGACCAGCAGGATCAGGACACCTTCGTCGGCCAGACCATTCAAAACGCGTACGACCGCAACTCGGAGCGGGGAAACAACCGGTTTACATCCCGGCTGCGATCCTATGTCGACGTGGTCTACGCTCTGCCCGTCGGTGCGCACCAGGACTTCCTCAACAACATGCCTCGTATCCCAAACGCAATACTCGGTGGCTGGAGATTGTCGGCGATTGGGACCTGGCAGACGGGTCAGTACTTTTCACCCTCGTTCTCGGGCATCGATTCCTCCAATACCAACAACCCCGGAGGGCGTCCGGACGTGGTGCAAGGAGTCGATTGGCGCCCCTCGGGCGGCCAGACCCTCAACAACTTCATCAACCTGGGAGCTTTCTCGATACCCGGGTGCCCGGGCAGCGATCCGCTCTGCGCCAACACCACGCGGGTGAACGTCGGCAGGTTTGGCAACGCGGGCGTCAACACCCTGCGCGGGCCACAGGTGAAAACTCTCGACTTTGCCCTCTTTAAGGATTTCCATCTGACCGAGAGGATCGTGATGCAACTGGAGGCCCAGGCCAGCAATGCGCTCAACCACCCCAACTTCACCTATCCGAGCGGCAATATCAGTTCTCCGGCGACCGGGGCGGCGCTAACTGCGCTCAACGGCCAGGTGCCGGCTGCGAGAAGCATCTACCTGGACATGCGAGTGCGGTTCTAGCGCATGGCAAGCTGAAGCTTGCCCCACCAATGCAAGCTGTTTGTCTACAATGGTGGGGCATGCTTTAGCTTGCCAACGCCCGCTTGCGGGCGCATTTCTTCTCAGCTCCTAAGGGAGCGGTCGCTGGAGATTGAACCCAACATGAAAAAGCTCCTGCTAGTGGTTTGTGCCGTGACGATCGCGCTCGCGGCCGGACCCGCGCCCCGTTTCGACGACTGGACGATTATCGGCCCCGGAGGATCGGGCGCCATGTATCTGCCCACGATCAGCCCGCATGATCCCGCCCTCGTGCTGGAACACTGCGATATGACGGGGGGGTATATCAGCCACGATGGAGGCCGCTCGTGGCGCATGTTTAATCTTCGCGGAACCATTTCGGCATTTGCGTTCGATCCGCACGACCCGAAGGCGATCTATGCGGGCAACTCCGTGCTGTGGAGAAGCGACGACGTGGGGAAGACATGGCGCATGATTTTTCCCGATCCCGCCCGCACCATCGAGCGGATGCGCGATGACCACGCGGCGTCCGTCTATACTTCCGGCGACCCGGCGTATCCGGCCGGACAGGTGGTGCGATTCATCGTCGTGGATCCTACCGATTCCAAACGGTTGTATGCCATGTTCAGTTCCACCGGCCCTGCCCCGCGCACCGGCGGATGGCTGTGTTTTTCCAAGGATCGCGGGGCCACGTGGACCAGGTTGAAGGACTTTTCAGGAGAGAAGGTCCCCTCCATGTACTTCGACGCCGGACTGCGAGTCGTGTCGGGTTCGGGCGTCTTCACAATGGGCGCTCAACGCTGGGAGAAGTTCGCCGGCCCTCCCGGCGGCGCCGTCCGGTTCGCCAGCGGCGGCGCCGGCTTGGTGTACGCCGTAAACGACGCGGGAATCCACGTTAGCGGCGACGGTGGTAAGACCTGGCAGACGGCCAAAGACGCTCTGCCAGGGTCGCCCAAATTCCTCGCCGTGGAGTGCTCGATGCAACATCCCGAGACGGCCTACGCGGCTTTCCGGGATAGGAAGGCAGACGACGCCCCCAAGGGATATTTCGGCATCGCGCGGACATCCGATGCGGGCCGTCACTGGACGCGGGTCTACGAGGAAGCCGATGGCAAGGCTGCGCCCAACATGGAGCGCAACTACCTCGAAGATTTCTACGGCGAAACCGGTCCCATACGCGATCTCGGCGTATCGCCCACGAACCCGGAGATCTGCTACGGGACCGATGCCTGTCCGCGCAGTTTCCGCACGCTCGACGGAGGCAAGACGTGGCAGCAGACCATGACGGAGCGGGTGGGCGACGACCGCTGGACGACCACCGGATACGACGTGACCAACGCCCACGGAATACACTTCGATCCGTTCAACCTGAAGAACGTCTTCATTTCGTATACCGACGTCGGGCTGTTCAAAAGCGCTGACGGCGGCGCCAGTTGGAAGAGTTCCATCGCGGGTATTCCCGCACGCTGGAATAACACGACCTACTGGGTGGTGTTCGACCCCGAAGTGAAGGGTCTGATGTGGGGATCCTTTTCGAGGACGCACGATCTGCCGCGCGCCAAGATGTGGCAGCGCGCCGGCGCCCAACACGACCCCGATAACTTCGAGGGCGGGATCGGGATCTCCACCGACGGCGGAGAGCATTGGACGGTATCGAGTGGCGGGTTGCCGCAGACGGCAGTCACTCACCTGCTGCTCGACCCCTCCACGCCGGCGGGTTCCCGCACGCTGTACGCCTGCGCATTCGGAAGGGGAGTCTACAAATCCATCGACAATGGCAAAACGTGGGCGCTGAAGATCGACGGCATCCAAAAGCGGCAGCCTTTCGCATATCGCATCACGCGCGCCCCGGGCGGCACGCTCTACCTGGTGGTCGCGCGGCGCAGCGAGCGCGGCTATACGGGCGACGCGGAAGACGGCGCGCTCTATCGATCGACCGACGGCGCGGAACATTGGGTGAAAATGAAACTGCCGGAGGGCGTCAACGGGCCCACCGGTCTCTCTCTGGACCCCGCCGACGAGAAGCGCATTTACTTGAGCGCCTGGGGTGTGACGCTGCCCGAGAAGGTGGTTGGCGGCGGCGTGTTCCTCTCCACCAACGGCGGCCAAAGCTGGCGTCCCGTCTTTCAGGGCGTCCAGCACGTTTACGACGTTTCGGTGGACCCAAAGCATCCGAACCTGGCGTATGCCGCGGGATTTGAGAATGGTGCCTGGCGGTCCGTCGATCGGGGCGCCACGTGGACGCGCATCCACGGTTTCAATTTCAAATGGGGACAGCGCGTGTTCCCCGACCCGGTGGACGATTCGAAGATCTACATTACGACTTTCGGCGGGAGCGTCTGGCACGGTCCGGCGGCAGGCGACCCCAAAGCTATCGAAGATGTCGCCACAGCGGTGAAAGCGGTGAACTGAAAGACGTAAGCAAATCGCCGCGAGATAACCCTCCGGCTCCGGCGAGCTACTGCGCCACGACTACTTCCAGGCCCTTCCTTCGTACGGCGTCCAGTACTTCCGGACTGGCCCGGTCGTCGGTGATCAGGCGGCGCGCAGAGGTGATTTCGCCGATGACCGACAGGCTGCGGCGTCCCAGTTTGCTGGCATCGGCGACGACGGTGACTTCACTGGACACCCGCATCATCATCGTATTGAGCTGAGCTTCCAGCAGATCGGGTGTCGATAGCCCAATTTCGGGATCGAGGCCATCTACGCCCAGAAAGCAGTGATCCGCGTGCAACTCGGAGAGGAAGCGCTCCGCCTGGGGGCCGACGAACGAGCCCGACACGTGGCGCATGACCCCGCCGGTCATGATCAATGAAATGTTCGACGCATCGGCGAACTCCACGGCGATATTGAGTGCGTGGGTGATTACCGTGAGGGAATCGAAGCCAGAGCGCTTGATGGCCCGAGCCACTTCGGCCGACGTCGTGCCGG
>JANYJN010000783.1 GCA_025358475.1 Candidatus Solibacter sp. | reverse complement strand
GCCCAACCTGGGCGAGCCGCATCGAATTCAGTCCTCGCACGTCTTGGGATTGAACCGATGCGGTTTTTCTTTTTGGCCGCCTCAGAAACTTAACGTGCCAGTGCGGGGCTCTTCTTCCGGGTTGGGCAGGTAGAGCGTCTTGCAGCGCTCGCAACGGTAGATTTCCACGTCGGCGCCGAACCTTTTCTTCACTTCCTCACCGAAGAAATACCAGCGTTTGAGATGGCCGGCGCAGAGTTTTTCCTTGGCGTCCTTCTCGTTACAAGCGCGCATCCGGGGAGTACGGAGTTTCACCTTCGTGCCGTCGCTGAGCGTGTCCACCAGCTCCGACACCGGTACCGGCTTGCCCGAAGCCGCATATTTTGGATTCGCCATATTTAGAACGACGAGTATAACAGGTGGGGCAGGCCTTCAGTCCGCCGAGTTTTTGACCCGAAACGCCACGGCGAAACCAGTTATAATTTTCTGCTCGGGAGGAAATGTACCGTGACGCTGCGATGGATTCCTGTTCTCGTATTGGCCCAACTGGGCACCCTCGGCCTGATCCAAGGTCAACCCAAAGGTCAGGAGCACTGGGTGGCTACCTGGGCCACGGCCCAAACGCTGGTCCGTGTGGTCCCGGCGCTGCCGCTTGCGACACCGGCGGCTGCGCCTAGCGAGCCCTCCACCACCCCACAGGCGATCGGCGCGCGCGGCCTCAACAATCAGACAGTCCGCATGACGGTGCGTACCAGCATCGGCGGCCGTCGCCTGCGCGTCCGCCTGTCGAACGCGTTCGGGGGCGCCCCTGTCGTACTGGGAACGGCGCATCTCGCCATCCGCGCCAAAGACTCCGGGATCGTTCCCGGTTCGGATCGCAGCCTCAGCTTCAACGGCAAACCGGGGTGCACCATCGCTCCCGGCGTGGTGCTGCTGAGCGATCCCGTGGAGCTCAACGTGCCTCCGGTCACGGAACTGGCCGTGAGCCTCTATTTCCCTGGCGAGACCGGCCCACCCACCACGCACGGCACCGCCCTGCATAACACCTACGTCTCGAAGGAAGGGGACCTGACCGCGCAGGCGGAGATTCCCGAGCCCGTGACCACGCAGTCTTATTACTGGCTGGCCGGCATCGACGTGGCGGCTACCGCGGACGCCGCGCTCCTGGTCACCTTCGGCGACTCCATTACCGACGGCGCACGTTCCACCGAGGAGACCAATCACAGTTGGCCGGCGCTGCTGGGGGCGCGCCTGGCGGCCAACAAGGCGACGGCGAACATCGGCGTGGCCAACCTGGGGATTGGCGGCAATCGCGTTCTGCGCGACGGCAGCGGCGCCAGTGCCTTGGCGCGATTCGATCGCGATGTGCTCAGCCAGCCGGGGGTCAAGTGGGTGACCCTGATGGAAGGCATTAACGACATCGGCCGCGGGGCGTCGGTCCCGGCGGAGGCGGTTACCGCCGACGAGCTCATCGGCGCATACAAACAGTTCATCGCGCAGGCCCACGCGCATGGTATCCAGGTGATCGGCTGCACCCTGACACCGTACGAAGGGGCGGGCTACTATCGCGAGGATGGCGAGCGTATCCGCGCGGCGCTGAATGCGTGGATCCGCACCTCTGGTGCGTTCGACGCGGTGGTCGATTTCGAAGCGGCGACACGCGACACGGCCAATCCCACGCGGATACGCGCGGAGTTCGATCCGGGCGATCACCTGCACCCCAATGACGCCGGCTATAAGGCCATGGCCGATGCCTTCGATCTGGGAATTTTCACCGGCAAGCACGCGGCAGGGGCAGCGAAGAAGCGATAAGCGAGGCGAAGGCGAGACATGGAATATTTCAGTTCGCCAACCTAGGCGGGTAGCGCTCCGCAGGAGTGGCTAGAATCGGTCCTAACATTTTGCTTGCGGCCGTGCTACCGTTTTGCTAGGATCCAATTGGTGAACGTGATCGGCAAGCGCGGACTCATCGAGAAAGCCTCCAAGTATCCCGATGCCACAGTTGCGATCGAAGACTGGTTTGATGCGGCGCGCGCGGCGAATTGGTGCAACCTGGAAGAGGTCCGCCAGACTTATCCGGCCACCGACATGGTCGGCGCGTTGACCGTTTTCAACATCAAAGGCAACCGCTACCGCCTGATTGCGCGAATGGCCTTCCGCTACCGGCGAATCTACATCAAGGAATTTCTAACTCACGCCGGATACACTAAAGGAGCAGGGAAGAAATGGCTACTCTGACCGAAACCGCCTACGGCGCGCTACTTTCCCAAGTCCGGCCCCGCGTCATCAAGACCGAAGCCGAAAATGAGCGCGTGATCGCGAAGTTGGAAGCTCTCGATACCCTGGGACGCCCGCTCACGCGCGAGGAAGTGGCGTTGGCCGATCTGCTCACCGTGCTGATCCAGCAGTTTGAAGAAGTCCACTACCCCTTGGGGCACGCTTCTCCCCTCGACGCGCTGCGCGATTTCATGGAGGTGCGCAACCTTCGCCAGCGGGATCTGATCCCTGTCTTTGGAGCGAGTAGCGTTGCCTCGGATGTATTGAACGGCAAGCGTTCCATCAGCAAGACCCACGCGCGCAAACTGGCGGAGTTCTTTCACGTCCCGGTGAGCTTGTTCATTTGAAATAGCACCCGCCCCACCCTTGCGTTACTCGCGCGTCAGTTCGTACCCCCGCTCGGGGATGCTGCAATGGATCGTCTCCGCTTCGTGGCCGTGCAGGCGGAAGATCTGCACCACCAGACCGCAGAGGCTTTCGTAACCGCGCTCGAAGAACACCAGGATGCTCGGCCCGGCGCCACTCAGCGCGCAGCCCAGCAGGCCCGGAGCGCGCAGGCGCAGGATCTCGTGCAGGCCCGGCACGAGGGCCTCCCGATACGGTTGGTGGAAGCGGTCTTCCATGGCCGCGGGGAAGACGGAAGTGGTGCCGGTGGCGAGCGCGGCGATCAACAGCGCGGCGCGCTGCACGTTGAAGACGGCGTCCTCGCGACTGTAGCCCGAGGGCAGCACGGCACGCGCTTTCGATGTGGGCAGGTCGAAATCCGGGACGACAATCGCCAGGTCGAAGCCTTTAGGCAGTTCCAGGCGGACGGCGCGGGTGACGCCGCCGGAATCGATGGCGCTGGCCACGATAGAGCCCAGCGTGCAGGGCGCCACGTTGTCAGGGTGGCCTTCCAGGCGCGCCGCTTCGTCCAGTATGCGCAGCGGTTTCCAGCCCAGGTCCAGCAGTTGGTCGGCGATCACCACGCCGGCGGTTAACGCCGCCGCGCTCGATCCCATGCCCTTGCCCAGAGGGATCTCGTTGTGGATGTGCAGTTCGATGGGCGGCATGCTCATGCGGTGAGCCTGCGCCACCGAGAGTGCCGTCTGCCAGATCAGGTTGTCGCTGGTAGCCGGAATGGATGCCGCATCGCGGCCGCTGGCTTGAATGGAGAGCGCCTCGCTACGGCGGAACCGGCAGGTGAGATATACGCCCAAGGCCAGTCCGAGGGCGTCGAACCCCGGCCCCAGGTTGGCGCTGGAGGCCGGCACCCGAAGGGTAAACCATCGATTGGAGTCAATTGGCATTTTCACTCGGCCCCAGAAAGAAACGCCGCGGTTCTGAGCAACGAGCCGCGGCGCGGAGGCTTTTCAGACTTGCCAATCTAGCGGATCTCCAGGATGTCCTTTTCCTTCGTCTTGGACGCCGTGTCGATCCTGTCCATATACGTGTCCGTCAACTTCTGGATTTCTTCGTGCGCCTTCTTGTCGTCATCCTCGGTGATCTTCTTGTCCTTGGACAACTTCTTCACCGCTTCGTTGCCGTCGCGGCGCACGCCGCGCATCGCCACACGATGGTGCTCAGCCACGCCGTGCAGTTTCTTGACCAGATCCTTGCGCCGCTCTTCGGTCAGCGGGGGGATCGGCAGCCGGATGATCTTGCCGTCGTTGCCCGGGTTCAGCCCCAGATCGCTGGTACGGATCACCTTCTCGATCAGTCCGATCTGGGACACGTCCCACGGCTGAATGGTAATCAAGTTCGGTTCGGGGACGTGCAGGTTGGCAACCTGATTGAGAGGCGTCGGCGTACCGTAATAGTCCACCCGAATGTTATCCAGGATGCTTAACGACGCGCGCCCGGTGCGAATGGTGGCCATTTCGTGTTGCAGGTCCGAGAGCGCTTTTTCCATCCTGGTCTTGATGCTCGCCTCGACTTCTTTCACCGAGTTAAACACGGGACCGCTGGGTGCTGCTTCATGCTGTTCTGTCTTCATAGCGAAGTGTCTCCGTAACGCGGTACGGCTAATGAATTACAGTACCGATGGTTTCACCCATCGCCATACGCATTATATTGCCTATCGTGTTCAGATTGAAAACGATAATCGGCAGCTTGTTGTCGCGGCACATGGCGATGGAGGTAGCGTCCATCACCCCGAGCGCCTGCGACAGCACTTCCAAGTAGGAGATTTCGGAAAATTTTACGGCGTCGGGGAACTTGAGCGGGTCCTTGTCGTAGACTCCGTCGACGCGGGTGGCTTTGGCGATCACGTCGGCCCTGATTTCGAGAGCGCGCAAGGTGGCCGCCGTATCGGTGGAAAAATAGGGATTGGACGTGCCCGCCGCGAAAATCACGATGCGCCCCTTTTCCAGGTGGCGGATGGCGCGGCGCCGAATGTAGGGCTCGGCCACCTGGTGCATTTCGATGGCGCTCATCACGCGCGTCGGAATGCCCATCTGTTCGAGGGCATCGCTGAAGGCCAAAGAATTGATGACCGTCGCCAGCATGCCCATGTGGTCGCCGGTGACCCGGTCCATACTGAGGGCAGCGGCGGCCACACCGCGAAAGATGTTGCCGCCGCCCACCACCACGCCTACCTGAATGCCGCCTGCGGCTACGTCGGCCACTTCGCGCGCCAAGGCTCGCACCCGGTCGGCGTCGATGCCGAAGGTGGCCGCGCCGGCCAACGCCTCGCCGCTCAGTTTCAGCAGGATGCGCTTATAGCCAGCCATTGCCTACTCGGCTGCCGTGGTTTCGCTGCCGGATTCCGCCGCCTGCGAATCGCCGACTTTGAAACGCACGAAGCGGGCCACGCTAATGTTCTCGCCCAGTTTGGCGATCCTGGTTTTCACAAACTGTCCCACCGTAAGGGTGGCTTCCTTCACGAACGGCTGTTCCAGCAGGCAGATCTCTTCGTAGAACTTGGCCATACGGCCCTCGGTGATCTTCTCGATCATCTTTTCGGGCTTGCCCTCGGCCAGGGCGCGGGCCTTCTGGATTTCCTGTTCCTTCTCGATTACGTCCGCCGTGACGTCTTCCTTGCGGATGAAACGCGGGTCGGCCGCCGCGATGTGCATCGCGACATCGTGCACCAGTTCCTGGAAATCGGCGGTGCGAGCCACAAAATCGCTCTCGCAATTGATTTCCACCATGACGCCAAGTTGGCCGCCGTGGTGGATGTAGGTACCGATGAGACCCTGTTTGGTGGCGCGCGAAGCCTTCTTACCGGCCGACGCGATGCCACGCTTGCGCAAAACCACTTCCCCTTCAGCAAGGTCGCCCTTGGCTTCCACCAGGGCGCTCTTGCATTCCATCATTCCGGCGCCGGTGCGCTCGCGGAGTGCTTTGACTAGTGACGCGGTAATATCCGCCATAATAATTTCCTGGTTCCTTTCGCCGGGCAGGTCGTAGCCCGGACTGGGCTTCCGCCCGGGGCGCACCAAAGTGAGCCCCGGGCGATGCCCCACGCGGGAATGTTAAACGCCGCTCTCAGTGGCCACGGGCTCGGCAACCGGCTCGGCTGTTTCGGATGCCGGTCCCTTACGATGCGAAGCCGGAGCCGGCTCATCGGTTATGCTGGCTGTCTCCGCCATAATCTTTTCCGCATACTTGGGGTCCACGTATTCGGTGTACTCCATCATGCCTTCTTCGGCAGGGCTCTCTTCGCTGACAATCTTGTCGGCGGTAAAATCGTGTTCCGTAGCCAGCGCGCGGCCTTCCACCACGGCATCGGCGATCTTGCTGGCGAACAGGCGGATGGCGCG
>JANYJN010000768.1 GCA_025358475.1 Candidatus Solibacter sp. | reverse complement strand
CGCCTGGGAAAAATGCCGGTCCGCCCGCGGGTAATCCTGCGTCCATAGCGACAGGCCCGTGTGCCATTCGGCGTCCCGCCCGCGATAGCCGTTCAACGGACCGAGCGGGTACATCAGGCGGGCGAAGACGAACTCGGCGCTTTCCCGCCAATCCGGCGTCAGTTCGAAGGTGTAATACTCCACTCCGGGGAACTGGCGGAACGGCCGCTGGAATGCGTATAGGGCGCCCACGAAGAACAAACCACAAGCCGCCCGACGCCATGCCTTCCGATAGCCCATCCCCAACCCTCTGACAGAGAGCATATCACTGCCCAAGGGAGACATCCTATTTAAGGAGGTTGTACCGGATTGTGCCGATTCGTCCGCCAAGCGGTACGCCGCGGCGGCGAAGGTAAGGATAGTACTGTTCGTTCTACGTTTCTTCGTGGTACTGCGTGCGCAAATTCCCAAAGAGTTTACTTGCTTTGTGCGGGGCGGTACGTCAGTCTTAATATTGTATCGAAAGATAGTTTCCTACCTGTTTATCTGCTATGAGAACGGGCGAATCTCCACAAAGGCGTTCTGGACGCCACTGCAAATATAAGTATCTTAAGCTTTTTAAGGGTGATTTTATGATTTTGCGAACCACATTGTTCTGCTGCTTGTTGCTCGGCATTTCGACGACGCTCTCGGGCGAAAGTTTTACACTGCAAACCGACACATGGAACGTGCCTTATGGAAGCGTGACCACCGGCCCAGTGGAGGTCACATCCAACATCGGTATAGGGGACTGGGGTTTGTATCATCCCGGAAGCAGTTTTGTGTGGCTGTCTCCAACGGCCAGCGCGACCCCAATCGCCGGGTTGGCAACCCTGCTCGGCACTGATGAAACCACTCTGGAGGGCGCGATCGGCGGCGGACTCGCTGAGCAGCAAACTGCCGTCAACTTCATGTCTCTCGGTGCTGGCTCCTACAGCTTCACGTTCGGGTTTGCCTATGTCTCGAATGACTTCGGAAACAACGCCGACACCGCCTTTCTCGCCTATTCCGACATTGCCGGACTGCACGTCACCGCACTCGTCTGCGATGACGGATGCCTGTATAACGTGGACCCCGCGTCGGGTACGCCCCCAGATCCGCTCGGTATCCTCAACTGGACTACCTCTGCTTCCTATAACCTGGCGGACGTTTACGCAGTGGCGTTCGGCGTTACCAGCACAAACACCGATCCCAACGATCCGAACCGTGCCGTCAGCCAACTATTCATTGCGGCGGATGCAAACGGCACCATCGACCCGGCGCCGGAACCTTCCACCATCCTGAGCTTGGTTGCCGGCCTCGTCGCCGTCGGCCTGCTGCGCCGCCGCGCCCGCTCGTAGAGCGTGAGATCACTCGAAAGGGGCCTATCCATGAATCGCCGAGATTTCTTTAAGAGAGTTGCCGTCGCAGGCGGGGTATTCGTGTTGTTCCGGGGCAAAGTTTATGCTTTCGGCCAGACGGGCATCACTTTGACAAAGTTCCAGGACTCGTTGCCAGGCCTGGGACCAGGGGGGGCCAGCAAGGTCCTCGGGAACTATATCCCCGTAACGGCCGCCACCAGCCTCTCCATCAAAATGGTGCAGTTCACCCACCAATTCCACCCCAGTCTGCCTCCGACTACTGTGTGGGGCTATCAGGATATCGGCGGCGGGCAACCGGCGAAGTATCTCGGGCCGGCGATCGTCGCCGTGAAGGACACGCCGACTGTAATCCTGTTCTCCAGCGAGTTGCCAGACCTGCACGTCCTGAGGATGGACGATGCGGAAGAGCCGGGGAAGGCGAGTTTGACCCAATCTGTCGTAGACAAGACCCTGATGGGCGCGGAGGTAGGCCAGAAAGAGAATCGCACCGTTCCCCACTTGCACGGTGGTTTCGTCCCCTGGCAATCTGACGGCGGGCCGTATGGCTGGTGGGCTCCCGGCGCCCCGGCGAGCCGGATTGACGACAGCGGCTTGGGTACGCTCTACGGCAAAGATTTCGTCTCGCGCAATATCGTCTATCCGAACAACATGTACTCGCGGCTGGCGTGGTATCACGATCACGCCCTCGGCATTACGCGGTTGAATGCGTACGCCGGCATCGCCGCTCCCTATGTAATCACCGATAACATTGAGCAGAACCTCATCAACGGGACCAACGGCGTGCCGAAATTGCTGCCCGGCCTCGGTATCCCGCTCGTGCTTCAGGACAAGACGTTCCGAGCGGACGGCTCGCTGTGGTATCCGCAGGTATACGAACCGAATACCACCGCCAGCCCTAACACGGGGCGGTGGGATCTGTTTCCTGGCCGCACCCCCCTGACCGGCCCCTCCTGCGTGCCGGAGTTTTACTCCGATACGCCGGTCATCAATGGCGCCGCTTACCCGTATGTAGAGGTGCCCGCAACGCGCGTGCGGTTCCGCATGCTCAATGGTTCGCAGGCCCGGGTCTACAACCTCGGGATTTATCCCGAGCCCGGCGGTAATGACGATTGGACCGGCGAAGCCGACCTTGCGAGCCTGCCCGGCGGCCTGCCGATGGTACAGATCGGAACCGAAGGCGGGTTTCTGCCGAAAGCGGCCATTCTGAAGCATGCACCTGTGAAAGTTAATGGTAACGGGGTTCCCACCACCTACGGTCTACTGCTCGGCGGGGCTGAGCGCGCCGACATCCTGGTAGACTTCTCTGGCAAGGCCGGGAAGAGATTCATCCTCTACAACGACGCGCCAACCCCCTTCCCAGGGTTTGACCCATCGGACCCCACGATTCTGGGCGACCCACGCAATGACTATTTCACCGGCGACCTCAGTCAGATCTCCACTGGCGGCGCCCCCATAACCGAACTGCACGAGGGACCGAACACGCGTACCTTGATGGAAATCCGCGTGGTCGCACCGATCGGCAGCCCCGACTCGCGCAGCGATGCGCAGTTTGTGGCCGATTTCAACACGCAGATTACCAAAGCCATGGCGTCGACGTTTGTGATTCCCCGGTCTACGTTCGTCCGGGATCTTACACTCAACGAGGACTTCGACCCATACGGCCGGTTGATTCAGATGCTCGGCACTACTAACGTCTCCGGTCACGCCCTTGATGGCACGCCGATGTTCGGGCTTGCATTTGACGATCCGGCCACAGAGATTGTCGCCGCGGGCTCCACCGAAACGTGGCGCATCTTCAACACCACCGGCGACACGCACCCGATCCATTTCCATCTTTCCAACGTGAAGGTGATCAGCCGGGCGCCGTTCACTTATATCGCCGCCACTAAACTGATACCCGCCATCGGGCCCTCGCGCAGTCCGGATCCCAACGAGGCCGGCTGGAAAGAGACCGTCCGCATGAATCCCGGGGAAGTGACCACGATACAAATCAACTTCGCATTGCCTAAGACGAATTTCTATGGCCATACCGCTGCTGGCACCGCGCCTCCCAACCCGAGGACACAGAGTACCAGCGGCGGCTACTATCACACGTATGTGTGGCATTGCCACATCCTGGAGCATGAAGAACACGACATGATGCGAGAATTGTGGGTCGGGCCGGTTCCGCTCACCTGACCTAACTAAGGGACCACGCAATAATAAGTTCACAGCGGCTGCGTCGGCTCTGTGGCGCCGTTACTCGTGCCGGCCGTGCCCCCACTCATCGGGACGCTTGCCGGGCGCTCCCAGGGCGTCCCGAAGAGTCGGGGAGCGGCAGACTGAGAGTCTGCGCTGTGTCTGTGCCTGGAAGGTTATTATTGCTGGTTCCTTAGCGGTTTTGCAATCTACTCAAGACCTGTCTACCACGGCTGTGGACAGGCCTTTTCTTATCGGCTCCCGAGTTTAACGTTTTCACCACGTCAATGTTGCCGTTTCTGATTGGTGAGGCGCATCTCGTTACCGCCGCCGTCCCGTGAAAACGCCGCAGTTGGCCGATTGCCAATCGGCCGCGGCTTACCGAGCTGCCCCACAACGGCGCCCACGCCTGGCGTAGGCGATACGCTCAGGTTCAAGCCTTTTTGCCGATGAATCGCTTTGGCATCCACTTTCATGTCGCACACCCACCGTGACCCACCCTGAAGACCCCTGTGCGCGCTGCATGCTATCGTAAAAGTTCTCGAACCATAGCATTCGCCGGAGGCTTCGGAACCCAGGTACGCACCCTGCCGAAGGCCCCACGCACCGAATGGCCCATCCGGGTGGCGGAATTGGGAAGCCTTGCCGCTGCCGCGGACTTCGAAACCGATTCGACACAGGATAACAACCCTTTATGGAAACTCGATACTCACCCAACGATGTCGGCTATCAGGCGCTGGGCACAAAGGAACTGCGCTCCACATTTTTAGTGGAATCGCTGTTTG
>JANYJN010000745.1 GCA_025358475.1 Candidatus Solibacter sp. | reverse complement strand
CCCTGGCTGCGCGCCGCCCGCTGGGTGGGCGTGGGCCGCCAGACGGTCTGGGGCAAGGGCGACGTGCGGGTGCTGTGACCTCGGCCTCCGGAACCTGCGCACTCAGCGCCGATCCGCGGCCAATAACGTACCCGGCGGTGCAGCATTTTCCAATCGAAGAATGATACTGAAATCGACTTTCGTTTCCAATGCAAGATGATACTGAAAAGGCAGCGGCGGACGAGCGTGTAGTTGCGGCCTTTCTCCTGTCTTTCGGGCGGCACGCCCGAGGGTTTGGTTTTGCTGTTTGGAAGGGCTAATCGTAGTCGCCGTCGCGAGCTTCGCGGGGGAGAGTGGAAAACCGCTCTTTGGTTTTCCACTCTCCCCCGTGGAGCGACGCCTGGCGGTGGGAATGTGGGAATCTCGCCGTCCTTGCGAGATTTCCAAGGGGCGGTGGGAAGAGGGGGAAACCTGTTCGTGGTTTTCCACGCTTTCCACTGCCCCGTCATTTCCACGGCCCTCTTGTGGCGCCTTCATAGGTACCTCGGCGGCACCAGTGATTCCGTCTTGCAGTCGCGCAGCAACTTGGCTTTGACGGTCGTCATTTTGCGAGCGCACTCGGTGTCGCTCATCTGCATTGCCCGCTGCTCCAGGTCCACCAAGCTGATGTTCTGCTTTAGGTGTTTCGCCGCCTCCGGCATTGCCTTCAGCTTGTCGTATGGCGTCCGATAGTCCTCCGCTTTGTACTCCCGTTTGCGCTTGCCTCGCGCATCCAGGCTGACCGTCGCAAACCCGCACGGGCGATGGAAGTTCAAGTATGGGTTGAAGTGCGCCATGTAGAACTTCTGAAGCCGCTCGGCATGCTCGCCGCCAATGTAGCCGTACCCGATATGCTTGCGTACGATCGCACCGTTCTTGCCTTCCACCAGCGCATTGTCCTGACTTCGATTGGCCCGGCTCTTGGTGAACTCCGTCAGCATTTTCTCCAACAGCGCTGCCACCGCGTAATTGATGAATTCCGCGCCGTTGTCGGCATGCAGGCCCAGAATCACAAACGGAAATTGATGGAGTATCGCTTCCAGCACCGGCATCAGAAACGATTCGCTGATCTTGCTCGCGCATCCCACCACCTGCCACTGCGTGACCGTATCCACCGCATTGATGTGATACACCCCCTTGTTGCCGTCCCAGTCGCCCTGATGCACCGTATCGATGCGCAGAAAGCCCGGCCGCCCTCGAGGGTTCGGCTTGCGCCGTTCCCCGATGGATACCGCTGTCGGCCGCGTGGGTTGGTACACGGCGGCATGCTTGCGGTACAGCGGACCGTTGCGCAGATTGTACAGGTGCGACACCGAAATCTGCGCCAACCGCGCGTATTCCAGTTTGCCGAACCGCTCGTACTCCCGCCGCAGAATGCAGCACGTTGCCGGCCCGCTCAATCGTTCGTGAGCGCGATCCACCGTTGCCAACAGGCGCACATCGCCGTCGGTGTATTTGTTGGCGAACTGATGGCGCGCGTACCCGCGTAATTCGATACTCCCGGTCTCCTGGTACATCTGGATCAGCCGCGCCGTCTGCGCCATGCCCAATCCGGTCATTTTGCTCAGGTAGGCGCGGATCGCCCCCCGCTGCTTCTTGCCTTGTCGGGCATACTCTTGCGCGACCAGCAATTGCTGCGCAAACAGGTACCTCTCGGCACGGCTCTGCCCGGCAAACTCGATGCCGTCGCCCAGTGTCAAAAACTGGCTGATCTGATCGGGATTCAATGTCTCGGCGTTCTGCATACGTACGTGCATTCGGTCGCAGTTCGCTCGTCAATCCACCTCCATTTTCAGTATCATCTTGCATTGGAATCAAGTCGCGTTTCAGTATCATCTTGCGTTGGACAATTCTGGCTGACTATGCGCGGAAATGAAGTGATACAATATCCGGATCTATGAACTCTCGATTCACTCGCCGCGCCGCGATGCAGGCAATCGGCGCGAGCGCTATTCCGCTTGCCGCGCAGACTGTAAGGGCTCCCGTGACGCAGCG
>JANYJN010000725.1 GCA_025358475.1 Candidatus Solibacter sp. | reverse complement strand
ATTGCCGACGATGTCGCCTTCATCCGCCGTTTGCAGAAGGAAGGCATCCTGGCCGTTCCGGGGGCCGGCTTCGGACGCGGTGGATTCATGCGCCTCTCGCTCACCATCCGGCGCGAAGACCTGGAGCGTTCCCTGCCCGGTTTCGAACGCGCGATCGGGCAGCCATAGTACACGCGGCGAAGGGGAAGGCGCGGAGGTCTCTGCGATGGACCGCCTCTGTGTTGGAATGGGCGGGAAATTCTGACGGGCGGGACCACAGGGCTTGCAGGGAGGCTTGGCGCGAAGGCGCCGAGGAAGATGCAGAGAAAACCGCTGAGGAACTCAAAACCGCAGAGCGTGTGAGAAATGCGGGCCTACTTGGGCAGGTTGATCACGCCGCGGCAGGTCCTGGCGCCGCATCGGCACTTCACCTCTCCGATGTCCTTGCCGAAGCGGTAGTCCACCGTCAACTCCTCGCCGCGGCGGATGGTGCGCTTGCTCATGTAAAGGATGTGGCCCTTAAAATTCATGGAGCGCAGATTGGGATCGCAACTGTGGTTGATGATCTCGGCGCCGCTGCCGCCGAACGCGCCGTCGAGCGTCCAGTAGTCGTCCAGCGTGAAGAGGTAAGTGACCGGCCCATCGCCGCGCCGCTTGGTCTCGCGGCGGCTGATCCTTTCGCCCGTGTACTCGATGACTTTGCGCCGCGCCGGGATGGGTTCCTCGGCGTAAACCCCGCGCCGGTGGATCCTGGACTCGCGGATGGAGAGTTTGAATTGGGCGTACCGTGGATCGATCGCCGGTGTCTTGATCAGAACGGTTCCCATGGTCTGTAATCTATAAGATTGTAACGAAGACGAGGCGGTTTGTGGCGCAGACATGAGTGCCTGCGCCACATCGGACTAATTTTAGAACGTGATCTTCGCCGCAAGCTGGAAGGTACGCGAGCCCAAGCCCTCGGGCTGCGTGGTCTGCTTGAACATGAAGTTGGTGGTCGGGGTGAAGACGCCGCGGCTGAAGGTGTAGAGGTTGGTCTGCACGTTGGCGAAATTCGCCCGGTTGGTCAAATTGAAGCTTTCCACGATCAGGCGCAGGCGGGCGCGCTCCTTGTACAACGGAATATCGCGCGTCATGCGCAAGTCCAAGGCAGCCAGTCCGGGTCCGCGCAAGGTGCCGCGGCCCACTAGCGGCGCGCGGTCGTTCGAATTGTTGGTGTCGTTGCCGGGATCGCCGCTGGTGGTGACGTTCAGCGCGCGCCCGCTTTGCACTTGCGAGATGGTGGAAAGCGTCCAGCCGCTGGCCAGCGCTTTAACTGCGGCGTTGGATATCGACTTGGCGTAATCCAGATCCCACACCGCTGAGAAGACGAAGCGGTGGCGGATATCGTTCACGCCGGGGCCACGGTCCAAGTTGGGCAGCAGTGTGTCCTGCGCCACTTTGGCATCGTCGCCGCCGTTGCCACTGACCACGCTGGTGGCGTCCGGCGCGGTATCGATCACTTTGCTGAATGTGTAGCTCGCCAGCATTTGGAAGTTGCTGCTGAAACGCTTGGTGACTTGCAGGAACCCTCCGTGATAAATGCTGGAAGCGCCGCTATCGAACTCCGTGATGCGGCCGAACCCGGGGTTGGCGCGCTGCGGCGTGCGGAAATCGCCGGGATGGCGCCAGTAGGCGATAATGCCGCCGGTCGATAGCGTTCCCTGCGCCAGTTCGCTCGGGTAAAGATTGAGGTCGCGGCTGCGCGTGAGGTGTGTACCGTGTACGCCCAGGTAGCCTGCGGTCAGCGAGAAGTTCCCGCCCAGCGCGCGCTCCACTTGGAAGTTCCACTGCGCCAGGCGCGGAGTCCGGTAGTGCGGGTCGGCGATATAGATATCGGCGGTGGGGCCATTGACCGGCGCGGCGCTCAATATGTTGGGGTAAACCGGGAAGCCCGAGGTCATCGCGTAGGTCAGCACGTCGATGCCGTTCTGCAAAAGCGCTGTCGAAAGCAACAGGCCCGGTGTGCGGCCGAAGAAGAAGCCGTAACCGGCGCGGATCACCGTCTTGTCGTCGTTGAAGGGCTTGTAGGCCAGGCCGAAACGCGGCGCGAAATTCTTCTTGTCTTTGGCGATGCGGTCGGTCCGCAGGTTGGCGGCCAGCAGTTGCGCGTTGCCGTTGAGCGTGGTGGGTTGCTTGTAATCGAAGAAATCGTAGCGCAGGCCCATGTTGATGGTCAGCCGCGTGGTGGCGCGCCAGTTGTCCTGCGCGAAGAACGCGTATTCGTTCACGTTGGGATGGCTGATGGGCGGGGTGGTAGAACCGGCCGCGGCAAAGCCCTGCCGGTAGATGGAGGGCGTGCCCGCCAGGTAGGCGTCGTAGTTGGGGAAGGTGTAACCCCCGGCGAAGTAGCCGGGAAAGAAATTCACCACGCGTTCGAAGTTCATATCGGCGCCGAACTTCAGGCTATGCGCGCCGAGCTGGTAGCTCAGCGTATTCACTGGCTGATAGGTGAATGCGTTGGTGTACCGCGGGCTGAAATTGTTCTTACCGAAAGTCACGCCGTTGGTGATCGCCACCTCCGGACCGGTGGTGTTGGCGGAGCCGGGTTCGCCGTCGCGCACATAGTTGAAGCGTGCGTCCCACACCAGGCGGGTACCGAAGATTCGGGTATACAGGCCGGCGACGTTATCGGTGTTCACTTGGTTGTCGCCTGTGTGTTCCAGGGCGCTGGTGGCGCCGTTGCTTTCGAAGTTCTTGCCGGTGTAGCGGCTGGCGTTATAGCGTACGCTGATGCGGTTATTGGCGCTCGCGTTCCAATCCAGCTTGGCCAGATACACGTTGTTGTTCAGACCGAGCTGGTAGGGCGCCAGGTACTTGGAGAGCGCCGTCAGGGCCGCGCCCGTAGGCAGAATATTGGGCGCGATCGGCTGATTGCTGGTGTTGCGCTGCCCGTCATAGCTGCCGAAGAGGAACAGCTTGTCCTTGACGATGGGCCCGCCAACGGTGCCGCCAAACTGGTTGAAGTGGTAGGGCTGCTTCTTGATGCCGGCGCGATTGTTGGTGAAGCTGTTGGCGTTCATGCCCTTGTCGCGGTAATACTCGAATGCCGACCCGTGCACCATGTTGGTGCCGCTCTTGGTCACCACGTTGATGGCGCCGCCGCCGGCGCGCCCCATCTCCGCGGGGTAGCCAACGGTGTTGACCTGGAATTCCTGCACCGCGTCCTCGCTGAAGGCGTAAGGACGGAAACCGGTGCGGCCGGTGGCCTGCCCGAAGAACAGGTTATTGCTGTCCGCGCCATCCACTAGAAGCGTGTTCCAGGTTCCACGCTGCCCGGCGAAGGAGATGTCACCCTGGTTGCGGTTGTCCCGCACCACGCCCGGGGTCAAGAGCGAAAAATCGATGAAGTTGCGGCCGCTCACCGGCAGGTTCGCCACGGCCTTCTCGGTCACGCTAGAGGCCGCGGTGGTGCGCGTCGTCTCGACGACGGATACGTCCGCCACCACGCTGACCGTCTCCTGCGCCGTGCCCACTTCCAGGCGCACGTCCAGCGTAACCGCCGACCCCACCATGAGCTGCACCGCCGTACGCCTGGCGTTCTTGAACCCCTCGGCGTCCACCGAGAGGTCGTAGATTCCCACCGGTAGACCGGCGAAGGTGTAGAGGCCCAGTTCGCTGGTCTGGGTATTGCGCACCAGGCCGGTAGCCGCGCTGTGCGCCGATACCTTGGCGGCAGGTACGGCGCCGCCCGAAGCGTCTGTGATGGTTCCGTTAAGCGAGGCGCTGCCGATCTCAGACTGCGCAAAAGCAGCGCCGGCCAGCGCGAAGATGCACGTGTAACGTCTTAGTAATTGTTTGTTCATATCCCCTTTGTTCCCAAACGGATATTTTACCCCGGCGCTTCAACGAGGCAAGAAAAATATGGTGCCAATGGGATGACGAATCAAGGCGGGAAATAGACCGTCCGGCCGAACGCATTAAAAAATCCAATCCGCTCCATAGAAAATTCTATCTTCTAATGCCCCAGCCCGGGGAGGGACAATGGCAGAAACTGTCCCTAAAATTTAGGACTGGTCCCACGATGCACCTCCTGACAAGAATTAGCGCCTTGGCGCTGCTCGCCGCTCCGGCCGCGGTGTGGGCGCAAGCCGCGCCCGATATCAATGCCAGACTCGCGGCCATGGAAGCCGCCACCAAATCCGCGCAAAGCGCAGGCGATAACGCCTGGATGCTGGTCTGCTCAGCCCTCGTGCTGATGATGACCGCTCCCGGACTGGCACTGTTCTATGGTGGCTTGGTGCGCCGCAAGAACGTGCTCGGAACCATGATGCACAGCTTCATCCTGATGGCCGTCGTGACGGTGATCTGGGCGGTGGTGGGCTACAGCTTGGCCTTCGGCGGATCTTCGCCTTACTTCGGCAATTTCCAGTTCGCATTTCTGGATGGCGTCGGCGCCGCGCCCAACGCGGATTACGCGGCCACCATTCCGCACGCCACGTTCATGGTGTACCAGTTGATGTTCGCCATCATCACGCCCGCGCTGATTTCCGGGGCCTTCGCCGAACGCATGAAGTTCAGCGCCATGCTGCTTTTCACCGTCCTGTGGACCCTGGTGGTCTACTTCCCGATGGCGCACATGGTGTGGGGTAAGGGCGGGCTGCTCAACGCGTTTTCCGGCGGCCGGATTCCGTGCTTCGATTTCGCCGGCGGCACGGTGGTGCACGTCACCAGCGGCGTATCGGCGCTGGTTTGCGCCATCTACCTTGGCAAGCGTATCGGTTTTCCCGGCAGCTCCATGAAGCCGCACAATCTGGTGATTTCTACCCTCGGCGCCGCCATGTTGTGGGTCGGCTGGTTCGGCTTCAACGCCGGCAGCGCGCTGGCCGCCAACGGTCTGGCCACCAGCGCGTTCGTGGCCACCCACTTCGGGGCCGCGGCCGCCACGCTGGCGTGGATGGCGGTGGAATGGGTGGACTCCGGCAGGCCCAGCATGCTCGGCGCCATCTCCGGCTGTGTCGCGGGACTGGTGGCCATCACCCCCGCATCCGGTTTCGTCAAACCCTTCCCGGCCATGCTGATCGGCGCCTGCGCCGGCGCCATGTGCTACTTCATGGTCACCCGCGTCAAGAAAAAGTTCCGTTATGACGATGCGCTGGATGCCTTCGGCATACACGGCGCGGGGGGTACGCTGGGCGCGCTGCTCACCGGCGTCTTCGCCACGAACGCCATCAACGGCGGGTTGAAGGACGCGGCCGGCAAAGTACAACCACTCGGCCTGGTGGACGGCCACGCCGGCCAGATCCTCAACCAACTCGGGGGCACCGCGATCGCGTGGGGCTTGGCCATCCTGGGCACGCTTGCTATCCTCAAAATCGTCGATGCCACAATCGGCCTGCGCGTCACTCAGCAGCAGGAAAGCGACGGCTTGGATCTCAGCATGCACAACGAGGAGGGATATGTCTTCGAGAACTAGAACGCAGCCGCCACGGGGTACCCTCCGGGCCGAGAGCAATTTTTGGGTTACCGTGAGCATATGAAGAAAATCGAAGCGGTCATCCAGCCGTTCAAACTGGAGGACGTAAAGGAAGCCCTGAAGGGTATCGGCATCGACGGCATGACCATCACCGAGGTCCGCGGCCATGGACGGCAGAAGGGTCACAAAGAGGTCTACCGTGGGCAGGAGTACAACGTGGATCTGCTGCCCAAGGTAAAAGTGGAACTCGTGGTTCCCTCCGAGAGGACCGAAGAGATCCTGAACACGATTATCGCCGCCGCGCGCACCGGCAAGATCGGCGATGGCAAGATCTTCGTCTACGAGGTGCAGGAAGCTATACGGATCCGTAATGACGACCGCGGCCCATCAGCCATCTGACGGCAGTGCCTCGCGCATCCGCCAGCAATTCCTGGCGACCGGCGACGCGCTGACCGCGCTTGCCGAGCGTTCCGCCGAAGTGGATCGCCTGGTGATGGACGCGTCCGGGCGCCTCCTGTTTCCGGGCGTCACGGGCAATGTCGCGGTGCTCGCCGTGGGTGGATACGGCAGGCGGCAACTCTTCCCCTACTCCGACATCGACCTGCTTCTGCTGTTCCCTTCCGAAAAGCACATTGCCGCCGCCAAGGATGCGATCTCGGTATTCCTCCGGCACCTGTGGGACGCCGGCCTGCGCATGAGCCACTCCGTACGCACTCCGGACGAATGCGTCGAGGTGCACGATTCCAACACGGAGCTCAACATCAGCCTGCTGGACCAGCGCTTTCTCACCGGCGACCGCGCGCTCTACGCCGGCCTCGCCGGCCGCTTGCCGCGCTTCATCCACGCCAGCCGCGACCCACTGGTACGCAATCTGGCGCAACTCACGCGCGACCGCCACACCAAGTACGCCGGCACGTTTTACCATCTGGAGCCGAACGTCAAGGATACGCCCGGCGGTCTGCGCGATTACCAGTTGGTCTGCTGGCTCGGCCAGTTGCGCGAAGGCGCCGCCGACCCCAGCGCCGAACTGCGCGAGGCCTACCACTTCCTGGCCCGCCTGCGCTGCTATCTGCACATCCAGAGCGGCCGCGACAATAACCTGCTTACCTTCGACGCGCAGGATGCCCTCGCCGACCACTGGCGCCTCCCCGGCGCCGCGCAGTGGATGCGCGAATACTACCGCCACTCGCGCGCCATTTACCGCGCCGCCATCCGCGCCGTGGAAGCCGGCGAAGCCCAGACCAGTTCCCTGTTCGCCCAGTTCCGCGATTTCCGCTCCCGCGTTTCCAACGCCGAGTTCAGCGTGCACCGCGAACGCGTCCATTTCCGGTCGCCCCAGACGCTCGACGTGGAGCCCGCGCTCGCCCTGCGCCTGTTTGAGTTCGTGGCGCGTCACGGCCTGCGCCTTTCCTCCGAAGCCGAGGAGCGCCTCGCCACGCGCCTGCCGCGCCTGCGCGACCATTTCCTCAACTCCCAGCCGCTCTGGCCCGTGCTCGGCCAGATGCTCGCGCTGCCCCACGCGCCCGCCGCCGTCCGCGCCATGCACGAAACCGGCGTCCTCACCGCCATCTTCCCCGAGCTAGCCGAGATCGAGTGCCTGGTGATCCGCGACTTCTTCCATCGCTACACCGTGGATGAGCACACCCTGGTCACGCTGCAAAATTTGTGGAGCCTGCGCACCACCCCAGACCCCTGGTGCCGCCCCTTCCGGGACCTGCTGGAGGAGATCAAAGAACCGGGCATCCTCGCCTTCGCGCTCCTCTTTCACGACTCCGGCAAGGGTTCCCTCACCGAAGGCCACGTGGACGCTTCGCTGCGTCTCGTCGCGGCCCCCATGGCGCGCATCCAGATGCCCTGGCAGGATCGCGACATGGTCACGTTCCTGATTGAACGGCACCTGGACCTCTCCGCCGCCATGTTTTCGCGCGACGTATTCGACCCCCAGACTATCCGCGACGTGGCCCACCAGATGGGCACGGTGGAGCGCCTCAAAGTGCTCATCTTACTCACCTACGCCGATATCGGCGCGGTCCATCCCACGGCCATGACCCCCTGGCGCGCCGAACAACTCTGGCAACTCTACCTCATGGTCTATAACGAACTCACGCGCGAGCTGGAAACCGAACGCATCGAAGCCGTCCCCACCGGTTCGCCGGAGCGCATCGCCTTCCTCGAAGGCTTCCCCGTGCGCTACCTGCGCACCCACTCCGAAGACGGCATCGCCGAGCACATGGCGCTGGAAGAAAAAAGCCGTCAGCGCGGCATGGCGGTGGACATCCGCAAGCTGGATTCGGCATGGCAGTTGACCCTGATAGCGCGCGACCGCCCGGGCCTGTTCGCCGCCGTGGCCGGAACTCTCTCCAGCTTCGGCATGAACATCCTGAAGGCGGAGGCTTTTAGCAACCTGCGCAGCATGGTGCTGGACACGTTCACCTTCGCCGACCCGGCGCGCACGCTGGATCTCAACCCCAGCGAGGTCGAGCGTCTGCGCGCCATCGTGGAGCGCGTGGTCGGCGGCAAGGTGGACGTCAAGGAACTGCTGCGCAACCGGCCGAAACCCGTGCGGCCCAGCCGCAAGGCCGGCATTGCCGCGCGCGTGGTGTTCGATTCCGAAGCCAGCGGCACCGCGACGCTAATCGAGATCGTGGCCGAGGATCGCCCCGGCTTGCTCTACGATCTGACCACCGCCATCTCCGCCAACGGCGGCAATATCGAGGTGGTGCTGATCGACACGCAGGCTCACAAAGCCATCGACGTGTTCTACGTCACCGCGGACGGCGGCAAACTGACCGCGGAGAAGCAGGCCGCGATCCGCGTGGCGGTGGAACAGGCCGTCGGCGTCGCGGGCCGGCAGGGGGAACGTAACGCCCCGTAAACACCCGCACGCCCCTGCCGCCGCAACGACTTGCAAAACCCCCGGGAGAAGCCCGAAGTGTCTCCCGGCCGCCATCCGCGCGTCTGATAAACTGAAGCTGAACTAATTAATCGGTTCGCGCAGGGAATTTGAGCATGACCAACATTGTCTCAGCCTTAACCGCCCGCACCCAGTTTGGGCAAATCATCAAGCGAGCCACGCAGAAAAACGAACGTTTTGTGGTGGACCGCCGGGGCGAGCCCAGCGTGGTGATTATGAGCATAAAGGACTACATCCAAACCTTTGCGCCTCCCCCCGAGGAGTTGCGCGCCATGCAAGCCACGGCCAAACGCAACAAGACCGACAAGCTGACTCCGCGTCAGATCGACCGCATCGTCGCGACAGTTCGGAAAGAGCAGAAAGCCTCAGCAGGTAAGCACCGGCCCAAATGATAGGCATGGTATTCGATACCAATGTTTTGGTGTCCGCCAACTTGAGCGATGAGGGGCTGGAGGCGGTGGTCGTTTCTTTGGCTTTCAATCAGATAATTCAGCTCTATGTTTCTGAACCGATTCTCAAAGAATACGAACGAGTCCTGCGCTACCCTCGCCTCAAACTTGAGACTAAGCAAGTCGTGCGCTTTCTGGCCCGACTGCGCCGCAGCAGCGTTCTCGTCATCCCAACCCACACGGTTTCAGCCTCTCCCGATGAAGCGGATAATCGGTTTCTGGAATGTGCCGAAGCTGCACGTGCGGATTTCCTGGTAACCGGTAACAAGAAGCACTTTCCCAAGCGTTGGAAGAGCACAGAGGTCGTGAATGCCCGAGAGCTCTTGGGCAGGATCGCCTCTAGCTTCTTGGAATGACCGTCTCCTTCGCCGCCCAGTCGGGAGGTGAGCCTGTCCCGAAGAGCGCCTCATTATTCGGTTTACTTGCTCAACGCTGCCGCTCAGAAGTAGAACTTAGCTTAGCGCCCAACTGGATCACCCGCAGAGCGCTGGCGCCGTCGTGTTCTCCGGAGTATGTGCCGGGTAGGGCGGCGCTTCCGCTACCGGACCACCGTCTTCTCCACGGCCTGATTCCCGTACTCGTCTTCCACCCTCACGGCGATGGTGTGCTCGCCGGGGGCTGTGTCCAGATTGAGCTCGTAATCCAGTTCCAGGGAGTCGGAGAG
>JANYJN010000710.1 GCA_025358475.1 Candidatus Solibacter sp. | reverse complement strand
TGACCAATGCGCTGAACCTCGTCAATCTCGGGTCGCCCGCCACAGGCCGCAACTCGACCAACTTCGGCAGGATCACGTCCGCCGCCGGGATGCGGCAAACACAGCTCGGCCTGCGCCTGGCCTGGTAAATCATTGCGGGGTGGACCTTCGCGCCGCCCCGCTCCACACCCCCGCTCCACACCCGGTATAGTCCGAACTGAAAGCTTGACTTTCCGGGCCAACTGTCCGGTTGGCGATCGCGTTGCTTTACCCCCGCGGCGAGCGGCAAATCACAATGGTGGCGTCACGCGGTAGGGCGCTGCGGCCCTTGACTCGGAGCAGCGCCTCAAACGGAGGGAAAAGGCGGTTCTCCTTCGCCGGCAGGCTGCGCCGCAGCGAGGCCACGGAAGCTTCGTCGGCCAGGAAATCCGCACCGGCGCTCACGGCGCTGCCACCAGTGCCGGTAATCATCAGAACGTTGCCCGTCTGGCCCAGATTGGGGAGCAATGAGATGGCGCAGTATCCCTCGCGCGCGTCCCCGGGTCCCGTGGGCTGATATTTCTTGCCGGCATTCCAGGAATCGACGGGGAAATAGTTGCCGGTGGCCGTGTCGAAATTCCAGCGCAGACCGAGCCGGGCCTCGAATGGTTCCATCCAGGGGTTAGAACGGCTGTTACCCAGGAGGATGGAGTTGTTGGCTTTCAATTCCCGAAACGAATAGTCGCGCGCAAACCGGAGCAGCGTAGGACGCTGTCCGATGTCTCCGATGTGGGTCAGTTTCCAAAGAAAGTTGGCGCCCGCGAAGCTGGATTGGCGCCGCAGTACCAGCGATGAGGCGGCCTGTGAATCCAGCTTGGCGCCAGCTGCCCATTCGGGTAGGCTACTCAGGTAAGCGCGGTCGAAATAGTTGGAGAGAGCCAGCGGCCTTCCCGTGAGTTCCTGGTAGAGACCCACGCCGGCATCGTCCAGAACGATGTCGGTGGAACGGCTAAACTGGAAGACTTGACCCCAGAACAGCCGGACCGTGGGCGGCAGGGACGATGCCGGCGGCGAACCGCCCAGGAGCAAGTAAGCCGTGGAACTGGCGAAGAGACAGGCGGTTGCCGCCAGCAACCAGATCCGCCAATCCTGCCAGGCAGGGTTCAATTCTCGCGGAGGCAGCGGCGCCGGCGCTTCGGGCTCGGGGCGCTCTCGAAAAACCGGAGCATAGTTTCCTTTCGGAATCTCCAGGACGATGGCCTCGTGCGCGCCTTCAAACGCGAAGTACTGTTCCAGGCGCTTGCGCAGCGTGGATGCATGCACCCGGACGATGTTGTCCGCGGCGGTGTCGTAGCCGGTGGGGCGGCCGAACACCTGGTGACCCACTTCCTGCTCGTGGATCTGCGCGGTGTCATCCTCTAGAACGCGGGTAGACAGGTACACAAGCAGCGTGCGCAGCCGCGCCGACCGGTTGACATACCGGCTGGAAGCCACACGCCCGATCAGCGCTTTTCGAGCGTCGATAGTTTTTTTGGCGTCACCCTGAGGCATGATGGAAACCCTGTGCCTACGCCAATTATAGCGCCGCCAGCCAGTCCTCTTTACGTAAAGGATTGCCCCGGCAAGTTGTTGAAAAGAAGCGTGGACTTGACGGAATAGCATTTGACGGTGAATTCACTTGCTAACCTCTGGCCGTGGGCCGCATGCTACGTATCGTATACACGCGCCGGGCAACCGAGGCAGGTTCGAGTTGGCGGGAGAAACAGTAATGATACATACGAGACTTCTGGCGGGCGGCCTATTGGCGGCAGCCTTGATGGCACAGCAGACAGGCAAGAGTCCGGCCGCCTCATCCGTGCCGGTGCGGCCTAAAGTCCTGGGCGTCGCCCATATGGCCATCTACGTAAAGGATCTGGACAAGACGCGCAAGTTCTACGAATCCTTCATGGGCTTCGCGGAAGCGTTCACGCTGCCCAAGAAAGACGGCACCGGAGCACGGATCGTCTTCGTGAAGGTAAATGAGCGTCAGTACATCGAAATCTTCAACGAGGCCGACCGCGGAGAAGGCCAACTCAACCATATCTCCTTCTATACCGACAACGCCGACCAGATGTACGCGTACCTGAAGACCAGGGGTGTCGCAGTGCTTTCCGACAAGGGGGCCGTGAGCAAGGGCCAGACCGGTAATAAGAACTTCAACGTGAAGGATCCGGACGGCCATATTGTCGAGATCGTGGAGTATCAGCCCGAGAGCTGGACTGCCCGGGCCGCCGGTAAGTTCCTGCCGGACACGCGCATCTCCACCCAGATCATGCACTTGGGAGTGCTGGTCGGCGAGCTGGATAAAGCCAACAAGTTTTACGGCGAAACGCTAGGCTTCAAGGAATCCTGGCGCGGCAGCGGATCTCCCCGCATGCTGAGCTGGGTCAACATGCGCCCGGCGGAGGCCGACGATTACCTCGAGTTTATGCTCTACAACAGCATTCCAGCGCCGGACGCGCGCGGCACCAAGAATCACGTTTCGCTGACCGTGCCGGACGCCGATAAGGCCTTGGCCGAATTGAAGAAGCGGGCGGGCGCAGCCGGCTACGACCGCGAGATGACGATTCAAACCGGCATCAACAAGAAACGGCAGATTAACCTATACGATCCCGATGGAACCCGTATCGAACTGATGGAACCGAACACCATCGACGGTCAACCGGCCGCGAATTCGACGGCCCCAGCGCCGCATCCGGGACAGGCACAATAATCTGGCAGATTCGTCTGCCGGTCCAGGGAGTCACCTATGTCCAAGAAGACGATTACTTCGATCCTCGCGCTGAGCGTTCTCTACTGCGCGGCGGCCAGGGCGCAGGAGAGCCGCGGCACCATCACCGGGCGCGTATTGGATTCCTCCAGCGCGGTGGTGATCGGCGCCGAGGTGCGCGCCGTCAGCAAGGAGACCGGCGCCACGCTCAACACGCGTAGCAATGACGCCGGCAGCTATACCCTGCCCTATCTGCTTCCCGGCGTCTACAATCTCAGCGCTGAGTTCACCGGATTCAAGAAGACCGGCCGCGCGGACGTCATCGTGCACGTCAACGACGTGCTCTCCATAGACTTCCAATTGGAGATCGGCAATGCCACTGAGAGCGTGGAAGTTAAAGGCGGCGCACCGCTGCTCGAAGCTTCCAACGTCACGCTGGGACAGGTGATTGAAGAGCGCCAGATCAAAGATCTGCCACTGCAGGCAGGCAATGCCAACGAGCTTGTGCTGCTGACACCGGGCGTGGTCAATTCGACTAACCTCCGCCAACGGAAAAGCTCCTTCAACAGCGCCTCCTCGCAGTTCGCCACCAATGGCAACGCGCTCTACTCCAACGAAATACACCATCGATGGCGTTCCGGACACCTTCTTTAATGGGGGCGCCAATCCGCTGATCGCCTTCCAATTGCCGCAGAACTCGGTGGCGGAATTCAAGGTGCAGACTTCGAGCTTCGATTCCAGCGTGGGCCACACCCCCGGCGCCGTTCTCAACACCATCACCAAGAGCGGCACGAACGAGTTTCACGGCGAACTGCACGAATCCATGATCAACGCGGCGCTCGACGCCTCCACGTTTTTCCAGAACGCCTCCGGCGCGGCTAAGCCGCAGTATCAAGACAACCGCTACGGCGCCGCCGTGGGCGGGCCGGTGCGCATCCCCAAAGTCTATAACGGCGAAAACAAGACCTTCTTCTTCGTGGGATGGGAAGGCAATCAGTGGGGCAAGCCGACGGCGAACATCGGCACCGTGCCCACCGAAGCGGAAAAGACCGGCAACTTCTCCGGCCTGCTGGCGCTCGGGGCGCGGTACCAGATCTACGATCCTTCGAGCACCCAAGCGGCGGCCAACGGGCGTTTCAGCCGCACCCCGTTCGCCGGCAACATTATCCCGTTGAATCGCCTCGATCCGGTGGCCAAGGCCATCCAGTCTTACTACGCCGCGCCTAACACTGTGGGCACGGCGGCAGGGCAGAATAACTACACGCGCAACACCAAGGACATCTTCGATTACAACGTCTTCGTGGCGCGCATGGACCACACCTTCTCCGATAGGAACCGCGCTTTCGCACGCCTGAGTTATGATCGCTATCTGGAAACCGATTCCGCCTTCTCCAATAACATCGCGGGCGGGCTCAACCTGAAGCGCATCAATCGCGGCGGCGTGGTGGACGACGTGATCGTGCTGAATCCCAGCACCGTTCTGGATCTTCGCTACGGCCTCACACAGGAAGAGGCACCCGAGAACCGGCCGAGCCGCGGCATGGACCTCAGCACTCTGGGCTTCTCGAGGAACCTGCTCTCCCTGCTCAATCCGGCGACCCAGACCTTCCCGCAGGTTTATCTCAATACCAAGGCGCCCAACAACCGCTGCACAGGCAGTTGCACGGGGACCTTCTCCGGTTTCGGCAATTACAATTCGGGCGACGGCACCTTGGCCGGCATCGTCCACGATTGGGCGGCCACGGTGACCACGCTTCACGGGAAACATACGCTGCGCTTCGGCGCCGACGTCCGCCTATACCGCACGTTCGGCTTCAACGGCGGGTTCGACGTCTCGCCGCAACTCACCTTCCTGCCCACCTACACCAACGGGCCGCTCGATAACGCGCCGGTCGCTCCGCTGGGGCAGGAGTACGCCTCTTTCCTGCTCGGCATTCCCTCCGGGCAGATGACGCGCAGCGCGAGTTACGCTTCGCAGAATACTTACTACGCGGGATTCGTGCAGGACGATTGGAGAGTAACTCCGAAACTTACGCTCAACTTCGGCATGCGCTACGAGTACGAATCGCCCATGACGGAGCGCTTCGACCGCGCCGTGCGCGGCTTCGACAGCGCCACGCAGAATCCCATCGCCGCACAGGCTATCGCGAATTACGCAAAGAGTCCGATCGCGCAGCTCCCGGTGAGCCAGTTCCAGGTGCGCGGCGGCCTGCTGTTTGCCGGCTCCAACGGGCACGAACTGTGGAGCGGCCAGAACAGGACGTTTCTGCCGCGCATCGGCCTGGCCTACCAGATCAATGACAGCACCGTGATTCGCACCGGTTACGGCATCTTCTATGACACCATCGGTGTCAACCGCACTCCGGAAGTCCAGACCGGCTACACCGCGACCACGCCTATCCAGGCGTCGCTCGATAACGGTCTGAGTTTTGTCGCCACCACGGCGAATCCCTTCCCCAACGGGCTGCTCGAGCCGCAAGGTTCGTCGGCCGGACTGCAGACCAACCTAGGGCAGCCCCTGACTGTCTACCCGGTGAATCGCGTGCAGCCCTACTCGCAGCGCTGGACCTTCGACGTGCAGCGCACGCTGTTCAAGGACTTCCTGCTGAACGCCGGCTACGTCGGCAACAAGGCCATTCACCTGGGAGTGGATCGCAATCTCAACGCCACGCCGAATCAGTACCTCAGCACCTCGCCGGTGCGCGACCAGACCACCATCAACGCGCTGAGCGCGACGGTGCCGAATCCCTTCCTCGGCATCAACCCGATCTACGCGAAGACCATTACGGTTGCCGACCTACTGCGGCCTTATCCGCAATTCGGCGACATCACGGAGACTCAGCCGCTGGGCTACTCCTGGTATCACTCCTTGCAGGTGCGCGCCGAGAAACGCCTGGCGCAAGGTTTTATGCTGGGCGCCAGCTACACCTTCTCCAAGAACATGGAGGCCACCAGCTTTCTGAATGCGGGGGACGCCGCCGTCAACCGCTCCATCAGCGCGCTGGATCGCCCGCACCGCCTCAACCTTCACGGCATTGTGGAACTGCCCTTCGGGCGCGGACGGCGCATCGGATCCAACATCCCCAAGGTGCTGGATGTCATCGCCGGCGGCTGGCAGGTGAACAACATCTTCACTTACCAGAGCGGCTCTCCGCTGAGCTTCGGCAACATCGTCTTTAACGGCAACCTGCATGATATCCCGCTTTCCAGCGGTGAGCGGTCGGCGAACCGGTGGTTCAATACGGGGGCCGGCTTCGTGACCGCACCGGCACAGCAGTTGGCGAGCAACATCCGCACCTTCCCCAAGGCCCTCGCCGGCGTGCGCGGCGACGGGCAGACGGATTGGAATGCGTCGCTGATCAAGCACTTCAAACTCAAGGAGCGGGTCAACCTGGAACTCCGCTTCGAAGCTTACGACATCATGAATCACCCGAATTTCAGCGACCCGAATACCACGGTCACCAGTTCCGCCTTTGGCACGGTGAACAGCCAGGCCGGGCTCTCGCGCCAGTTCCAAGGGGCGTTGAGGCTCACTTTCTGACGGCTTAGGAGTGAAAATGATGTGGACGCATAACGTGGGCGCATATTTCGTGAAAGGACTATCTAACATGCAAAACACAGCTACCCGCAGGGCGTTTTTGAAAACCTCCGCCCTATTGCCGATCTTCGGCGCCGCCGCTCAGACCGGGCGCCCTGCCGCCCTGAAGGTCTCTCTCAACGCCTATTCGTTCAATAAGTTGCTGAATGACAACATCCGCGGCCGCGCCGACGGAATCACCCTCGTGCAAGTTCTCGAATTCGCCGCCAAGAACCAATTCGAAGGCTTCGATGCCACTGGGTATTACTTCCCTGGCTACCCGAAGTTACCGCCGGACGCCTACGTCGATCAGCTCAAGAAAAGGGCTGCCGACCTGGGCGTCGGTATCAGCGGAACGGGAGTGCGCAACAACTTTACCACCGCCGATAAGGCAGTCCGCGATGCGGGCGTCCAGCACATCAAGGAATGGGTGGAGGTCGCGGCCCGTTTGGGGGCGCCTGTGATCCGCGTGTTCGCCGACACCCAGATGCGCGCCGAAAACTGGCAGTCCGTCTCCCAGGGCGCGACCCGAGGCCAGGTGCAGGATTGGATTGCCGCGGCCCTCAATGACTGCGCTACCCATGCCGGCAAGTATAAGGTCAAAATTGGCGTGCAGAACCACGGTGATTTTCTGAAGACGTCGGACGATCTCCTGACGCTCGTGAAGGCGGTCGGCTCGCCATGGTGCGGTCCCATCGTCGATACTGGCTATTTTAAGTCGGACGACCCTTACGCCGATATCGCGAAGGTGGCGCCGCACGCCATTAACTGGCAAGTCAAGCAGAGCGTGTTAGGCGAAGACAGCGGGGTTCCCACCGACCTTATCAAACTCCTGACCATCGTTCGCAAGTCGGGTTACACCGGCTATCTGCCCATCGAAACCCTATCCCCGCGCGGCAAACCGTACGATCCCATGACCGTAATCCCGAGTTTTCTGAAACAGGTTCGCGAGGCCATTGCCAGGACCGCATAAGCTGAAGAAGGTTTTCCCCCTGACCGTCGGAGTGTTCACTCTCGGCGCGCTGCTTTTCAGTGCACCGCAGGACGCCGCGAAGCAGGCTAAATCGGCGGAGAAGGAGAAAGGTGCGAAAAAGGTGGAAATGGCGCACCCCTTCTACTGGGCGGCAAAAATGCGTTATCGGACGCCGGAAGCAGCCCGCTTCGGCGGTGCCAACTTTGGACCAACCGGGTGAGAACGCCAGCGGCAACACTCTGGCGCTCCAACGTCACGCAATGATTCTTCGGAGGCATACAGGATACGAGGAGCATATGAAGAATCTAGAAGAGAACTTCACGTTGGGAGGCATCGCCAAGCGCCCACGCATAAGTGGACGTAGCGGTGGCCCGGCACCCACGAATTAGTCAACCGTCCGCGGTTCAGCGCGCTTCATACAGGTCTGCAAAACCTTTCTTCGTCGGTTCGATCCCGACCTGCGCCTCCAAGACCCAACCACAAAGAAATTGCCTCAATTCGGTAATTGGGGCTTTCCCTTGGACCGTACCGGTGGCCCCCGGGGTTTGCCCGAAGCCCCCTCCTTCGTGCGAGAATAATGGAATCGGAGAGGTGCGAGATGCCGGTGAAGCCGGCGGGGAAAGCGGCAAAAGGTTCGCGAATCTTCCGGTGGGTGGGCTGAGGCCAATGAAGCGCGTCAGGCTCGCAGATTCACGCTGACAATGGCAAGCATACTCGCAAGTAT